>CAMDVZ010000339.1 GCA_945878895.1 Caenispirillum bisanense
CAGCGTGCCGCTCGCCGACAGCGAGCAGGTATTCCGGACCTTGTCGCGCGAACTGGGACCGTACCTGCGGCGCATGCCCGACGGCGAAACCGGCGAGCGATCCCGCTGGGTCTATTTCCAGCGCGAGATGCTGCTGGCCCATCCGGCCATGGAGATCGATCCGACCATCCCGCCCTACCGTTTCGTGCAATGGGACGGCAAGCTGGTGCGCGAGGTGCAGCAGGTGCGCTTCAAACCCGGCGTCGATCCGGCGACGGTCGCGTTCGACACCGGCTACGACAAGGCAGCCCTGGCGTCGTGGAATGTGTTCCGGTCGCTGCGCGACGCCGGCGCGATCCCCGCCCACGTGAAGTTCCAGGTCTGCCTGCCTACCCCCATGGCGAGCGGCTATCTCTATGTCGGTGGACCCGCGCGCGAGACCTATTTCGGCGTCTATGAACGGGCGCTGAAGACCGCGCTGGCGGCCATCGTGGCCGCGATTCCCGCCGCGGATCTCGCGATCCAGTGGGACGTCTGCCAGGAAGTGTTGCTGTTCGAGGATTATTTCGCCGACCGGCCCGCCGACTACAAGCGCCAGACCTTCGACATGCTGGGGCGGCTGGGCGACGCGGTGCCCGATGGCGTCGAGATGGGCTATCACCTCTGCTACGGCTCGCCGCGCGACGAACATCTGGCGCAGCCCAAGGACTCCGCGATCTTGGTCGAGATGCTCGACGGTACCGCCGCCGCGACGAAGCGGCGGATCGATTTCCTGCACGTTCCCGTGCCGAAGGGCCGGACCGACGACGCCTATTACGCGCCACTCGCGACCTGGCGAGGCCGGCCGGGGACACGTCTGTTCCTCGGGCTGCTGCACCACGCCGACGAAGCCGGCGACCAGGCCCGCATCGCCGCGGCGCGCCGACACGTCGCCGAATTCGGCCTGTCGGCGGAATGCGGCTGGGGTCGTACCGAACCCGACCGGCTGCCGGGACTGCTGGCAGGACACCGCGCAGCCGCCACGTCGCTGTAGGGCCATCGCGCACCCTCCGGCCGGCGCATGGCTCGGTCGCGCGAATGGGCTGGCGCGCGGGGGGCGCGATGGGCGACTGTGGCGGCGAGACCGACGTCCGGAACGGAACGCGGCGAGGGAGGAGAACGTCCATGAAGTACGACGTGATTTCGGCCGACGGGCACATCGACCTGATCTGGCTGCCGCCCGACCTGTTCACCGCCAATTGCGCCCAGGCGATGAAGGAGCGCATGCCCTACGTCGTCGATGGTCCCAAGGGACCGGAATGGATCAGCCGTGGCGGCGCCAAATTCGGCCTCGTCAACGGCATGGGTTCGGCCGGTCGCGAGTACGTGCCGGGCGTCATCCACCGTTCCGATCGCATGGCCTCGACCGGCCTGTACGAGGACGGCAAGAAGGGCATCCGGCGCCTGAGCGAACCGGATCTGCGGCTCAAGGACCAGGACCGCGACGGCGTCCAGGCCGAGGTGCTGTACGGCATTCTCGGTGCCAGCGGCCGGCTCAACGATCCCGAAGCCACCACCGAGGTGCTGCGCATCTACAATGACTGGCTGCACGATTTCTGCGGCGCCGCGCCCGATCGGCTGGTTGGCCTCGCGAATATTCCCAACCACGACATGGACGTGGCGATCGCCGAGGCGAAGCGGGTCGCCAAACGCGGCTGCAAGGGTTTCGACGTCGCCAACAAGCCCGAGATGACTCCGCTGTGGGATCCCTTCTGGGAGCCGCTGTGGCAGCTCTCGCACGAGACCGGCATTCCCGTGCATTTCCACACCATCGGCGGCAAGTCGCCCGACACTACGAAGATGCCGCCGTTTGTGCAGCGGCGCGCTTTCGCCGCGCACATCACGAACTTCCAGATGCACATGGGCTACATGGTGATGTCGCTGATCTTCAGCGGCGCGCCCGAGCGTTTCCCGAACATGAAAGTGGTGATCGGCGAGGCCGGTCTGGGCTGGATTCCCTACGTGCTCGACCACATGGATCTGGAGTGGAAGGACCAGTTCAAGGACCTCGATCTCAAGATGCGGCCGAGCGACTACTGGCGCCGCCAGTTCTACGCCACCTACCAGACCGACCGGATCGGCATTCGCCTGCTCGACGAGCTGGGCGAGGACAACGTGATGTGGGGTTCCGACTATCCGCATCCCGACGGCATCTGGCCGGACTCGCAGGATTATCTGAAGCGCGAGCTCGGCAACGTGGCCGAGACCGTCCGCCGCAAGGTGACCCGCGACAACGCGATGAAACTTTATGGGCTCGTGGGCTGAGCCACGCACGCCGGTTCGATCTGCAGAGGGAAGACAATGGTTTCGAAAATCGTGGTGGCGGCACCGTCCGACACCTTGTCGATGGTGGCCGACCTGGCGCCCAAGGGTTTCGATGTCGTCACGACGGCGGTCGGCTCGCCCGAATGCCGGGCGGCACTCGCCGACGCCGACTATCTGGTCGGTTTCGTCGACGGCATGGTCGACGAGAAACTCTATCGCGGCGCCCCGAAGCTGCGGCTGATCCAGCTGCTCAGCGCCGGCTACGACCGGGCCGACATGGCCGCGGTGCGCAAGGCCGGCATTCCGATGTCCAACAACGGCGGCGCCAACTCCGTCGCGGTGTCGGAACACGCACTGCTGCTGATGCTGGCGGTGTCGCGTCGCGTCATCCGGCAGCACGCCAACGTGATCGGCGGTCGCTGGCGCGGCAACGAACCGCCGCGCGTGCACGAACTGCGCAACCGCGTGCTCGGCATCGTCGGGTTCGGTACCATCGGCAAGAAAACCGCGCGGCTGGCGCAGGCGTTCGGCATGACGGTCCACTACTACGACATCGCGCGCCTGCGCGAGGACCAGGAGGATGCGCTCGGCGTGCGGTTCCGCCTGCTGCCGGAGATCCTGCGCGGCTCCGACATCGTGTCCCTGCACGTGCCGCTCAACCCGACGACCACGCATCTGATCGGTGCCGACGAGCTCGCCCTGATGAAGCCCTCGGCGGTGATCGTGAACACCTCGCGCGGGCCGGTGATCGACGAGAAGGCGCTGATCGCCGCGCTGTCGGCGGGCAAGCTGTTCGGCGCCGGCCTCGACGTGTTCGACGAGGAGCCGCCACCGGCCGACAATCCGTTGTTCGCCCTGAACAACGTGGTGCTGACGGCCCATCTGGCGGGTCCGACCTGGGAGAGCAACGTGGCGCGCCTGCGCAACGCCTTCGACAACGTCCAGCGCGTCGAACGCGGCGAGGCGCCGCTCTGGGTCGTGCCGGAGATGCTGGCGTGAGTACGCCGCGCCCGACGGTCTCCTCGCTGCACGGCGTGGTCGCGGCGGCGCATCCGCTGGCCGCGCAAGCCGGCGCGCGCGTGTTGTCGAACGGCGGCAACGCGTTCGACGCCGCCGCCGCGACCGCCGCGGCGCTCAACGTCGTCGAGCCCTACATGTCGGGCCTCGCCGGCCAGGGCCTGGCGACCTGTTATGTCGCGGCCGAGAAGCGGGTGCGAGTGCTGGATTTCGTGCCGCGCGTGCCCTCGCGCTTTCCGGTCGAGCGGTTCGACAGCCGCGAACAACTCGCGCGCGGCCCGGCACCGGTGGGCACGCCGGGCAATCTGGCCGGCTGGTGCGAACTGGTGGGTGCCTACGGGACAAGGCGACTGCCCGAACTCTTCGCGTCGGCGATCAAGCTGGCACGCGATGGCTTTCCGCTGATCGAATTCAACGTCGCGGAGATCAATGGCGTGGCGGATCTGCTGGGCGGCGATCCCGCGACCGGCGCGGCGTGGGCCGCCAACTACACCGGCGGCGCGCGATCGGTCGCGGCGGGTTCGATCCTGCGGCAACCCGATCTGGCCAACACGCTGGAAGTCATCGCCGAACAAGGCCCGTCGCTGCTGTATGGCGGCGAATTGGGCAAGCGCATCGTGGCGCATCTCGCCTCGATCGGCGGATTCCTGACCGAGGACGACCTGCTCGCTGTGAAGCCGGAATGGAAAGAGCCGCTGACGGCGCGCTACCGCGACCTCGTGGTCAACGTGCCGCCGCCGCCCTGCGAGGGATTCCAGTATCTGCTGACCCTGCGTATCCTCGACGGTTTCGATCTCGGCCGCATGGCGCGCGATGGTGTCGAGCACGTCGACACGGTGTTGCGCGCCATCCGCCTCGCCGCCGGCGTGCGCATCGCCAACAACGATCCCTCGCCCGACAAGCTGGCGCGCCTGATGGCCGACGATCACGTCGAGAAATTGCGCGCCCGCGTGCGCGACGGCAAACCCGTGCTCGGGCCGACCGAGCAATGGCAGCCCGGCGCGCCCGAGGGCCACACCACCTCGTTCTCGATCGGCGACCGCGAGGGCAATCTGGTCTGCGTCACGCAGAGCCTCGGCGCGGTGTTCGGCTCCGGCGTCGTGGTGCCCGGCACCGGCGTCTGTCTGAACAATTTCCTCTACTGGGCCGACGTCAATCCGGCCAGTCCGAACCGCTCGAAGCCGGGCGAGGCGTTGCCGATGTGCATGGCGCCGGGCATCGCCACGCGTGAGGGTGCCGCCTGTCTGGCGCTGGGCACGCCCGGCAGCTACGGCATCCTCCAGACCCAGCCGCAGGCGCTGGTGCAGTACGTCGATTTCGGTCTCAAGCTTCAGGCTGCCATCGAGGCGCCGCGCACGCGCCTGATGGATGGACGCGAGGCCCATGTCGAGGCACGCGTCGCCACCGACGTGCGCGCCGCGCTCGCCGCGCGTGGCCACGAGGTGATGCCGACGCCGGACTGGACCATGAAAGTCGGCGGCATGCAGGCCGTCGCGCGCGATCCCGTCACCGGCGCGCTGACGGGCGCCTGCGATCCCCGCCGCGACGGCTACGTCGCGACGGCCTGAGCTGTAGCGACACCCCGACGGAGCCCCGCATGCCGATCGCCGACGCCCAGGTTCATATCTGGGCCGCCGACTCGCCCGAACGGCCGTGGCCCAAGCGGGCGCCGCCACACCGCGAGCCGCTCGGCAAGGACGAGTTGCTGGCCGTCATGGACGAGGGCGGCATAGACCGCGCCGTGCTGGTGCCACCCTCGTGGGAAGGCGACCGCAACGACCTGTCGATCGCCGCGGCGAAGGCACACCCCGACCGTTTCGCGGTGATGGGCCGATTGGACCCCGACGAACCCGGCGCACGGGGCAAGTTTGCGACCTGGAAGCGCCAGCCCGGCATGCGTTTCACGTTCCATACGCCGCAGCTGCGCGAACCGCTGCTCGACGGGCGCATGGACTGGGTATGGGCGGCGGCGGAGCGCCACCAGATCCCGCTGATGGTGCTGGTGCATCACGAATATGCCCATCTGCTGGACGACGTGGCGGGGCGCTTTCCCGACCTGCGGCGGGTCA
>CAMDVZ010000340.1 GCA_945878895.1 Caenispirillum bisanense
CGCGGCCGCGAGGACCTCATCCGGGTGCGGATCGTCCGGGATGCCTCGACGCTGGCGGTTTCGTTCGCGTCCGTCGACATCCGCTGACGCCCGATCACGCCTGTGTGTTGCCGCGTCGTGCCGATGGCGGGCGACTGGCCGACGGGCTAGGGTCGAGCCGTAATCGAGTGGAGGTTTCCATGCGTCACGCATCGCGCCTGTTGGGCGCCGTAACCCTGTCCATGGTCGCCGGTTTCGGCGCGTTGCCCGCGTTCGCCGCCGGCAGCACCGACAACACACCGCCCGCCGCGGCCAAGCCGCGCAACCCCGATTTCGACGCCGGCAAGGCCGCCATCGCGCGCAACGATTTCGCGGGTGCCACGCAGGCGCTGCGACGCGCGACAACCGCCGAGCCGCGCAATCCCGAGGCATGGAACCTGCTGGGCTACGCGACGCGGCGTTTCGGCGACCCGCGCGGCTCGCTGCAGCACTACCAGCAGGCGCTGTCGATCGACCCCAAGCATCTGGGCGCCCACGAGTATATCGGCGAGGCCTATCTGATGCTGAACGACTTGCCGAGCGCCGAGCAGCACCTGGCGCGCCTCGACAGCCTGTGCACGTTCGGCTGCCGCGAGCATCGCGAGCTGAAGACCGCGATCGAGAACTTCAAGCGCGGCCGCAAGCCCGGCAGCTGACCTGCCGGCTCAGAGCGTCACGCCGCCATCGACGTGGATGGTCTGGCCGGTGACGTAGGCGCCGTTGGGGCCGCACAGGAACGCGATCATCGCGGCGATCTCGGCGGGCTTGCCGAAGCGACCGATCGGCACCACGCTTTCGAGTGCCGCGCGCCGTTCGGGCGCGATGGCGGTGTGTGAGCCGGAGTCCTTTTCGACGAAGCCGGGCGCCACGCAATTCACCGTCACGCCGAAACGCGCCATCTGCACGGCGAAGGCGCGCGCCATCGCCTCGATACCCGCCTTGGCGGCGGCCGTGGCGGGAAACGTCGGCAGGCCTCGTCCCATCGCGTGGGCGACGAACGAGGACACGCCGACCACCCGACCGGCCGGCGAGCGTTCCAGCCATGGCCGGGCCGCCACGATGAGATCGAAGAACGCGTTCATCATGGCGGCCATCGAGGCTTCGTAGCCGGGACGGTCGATCTCGCCGATCGGGCGGCGGTCGGCGAAGCCGGCGTTGCTGACCAGCACGTCGAGACGGCCGAAATGGCCGGTGGTTTCCTCGACCACGCGCGTCACGATGTCCTGGTCGGTCAGGTCGCCGTGCACGATGAAGGGAATCGCGCCCAGCTCCTCGACGCGTCCGGCGGTCCGTTTGGCGCCGTCGGTGTTGTTGCGGGCGTGGATGGCGATGCCGACGCCGGGCTCGGCCAGCGCTTCGCAGGTGGCGGCGCCGATGCCGGACGAGGCGCCGGTGACGAGCGCGACGCGGAACAGGTTGGTCATCGGATGGTCTCCGTGCGGGGCCTAGGCCCGGTGGTAGGGGTGTCCGGCGAGGATCTGTTGGGCACGGTAAATCTGTTCGGCCAGCATGGCGCGCGCGAGCATGTGGGGCCACGTCATGGCCCCGAACGACACGGTGAGCGCGCAGGCGGCGAGGGTCTCGTCGGTATGTCCATCGGCGCCGCCGATCAGGAAGGCGATCTCGGCCGTGCCCAAATCGCGCCAACCACCCAGACGGGCCGCGAAGGCGGCGCTGTCGAGCGTGCGACCGCGTCGGTCGAGCGCCACCAGCGTGGCGCCTTTCGGACAAACGCCGCGCAGCAGCGTCGCCTCGCGTTCCATCAGTTCGGCGGCCTGCAGCCGCTTGCGCTCCTCGACCTCGCGCAGGGCCAGTGGCCAGACCAGGCGCTTGGCATATTGTTCGTAGAGATCGCGTTCCGGACCCGGTTTCGCGCGACCCACGGCGGCGATGGTCAGGCGCACGACGGGAGCGGTGCGTCAGCCCGGGCCGTCGGCCTTGGGCTTGCGCTTCGCCGGCGCCCGCTTGGGTTTGGCCGCCGCGCCGGTCGGCGTGGCGGCTTTCGTCCTCGGCGCGGCCGCCTTCGCCCTCGGCGCGGCTGCTTTCGCTCTCGGCGCGGTGGCCGTCCGTTTCGGTTTGGCCGCACCGTCGGCGGACGCGATGGCCCGCTTTGGCGCACGCTTTGGCGCCGCCCGTTTCGGTTTGGCGACCGGTGGCGCGCCGACATCGGCGTCGGCCTTGCGTCGCGTCGCCTTCGGGGCGGGAAGGGCATCGACGTCGACCGGGAAGCTCCACAGCCGCTCGAGCTGGTAGAGGTCGCGGAACTCCGGCCGGAAGACATGCACGATGACGTCGCCGCCGTCGATCAGCACCCAGTCGCTGGCCGACTTGCCCTCGACGGAGACGCCCTTGTGGCCGCTGTCCTTCAGCGCCCGCGCGACGTAGTCGGCGAGTGCCGCCACCTGGCGCGTCGAGCTACCCGAGGCGATCACCATCCAGTCGCAGATCGAGGTCTTGCCCGCGAGATCGAGGACGACGATGTCCTGCGCCTTGTTGTCGTCGAGCGTTTTGACGATCAGCGCCTTGAGCGCGTCGGACCGCGTCGTGTCCTTCGATGGCTTGGCCAAGCGGGCGATCTCCCTAACGGTCGGCGCGGCGGGCGCGCAAGGCGGTGGCGGACTGGGCGTTGAGCCGGCAGCGGATGAAAGTCCAGGCCGGCGCCTCGCGCCCGGCGAGGTCGCGCGCCCGGTCTGGTGCAACGCGTTGTGTAGCATAGCGGGTGGCGACTTGTCCGGCCAGCGCCGCGCCGGCATGGCCGGGCCGGTCGAGAATCGCCAGCGGCAGCGCCGCCAGGACGTCGGGCCAGCGTTTCCAGCGCGGCAACTGGCCCAGGATGTCGGCGCCAGCCAGCCAGACGAACCGGGTTTCCGGGTACGCGCGACGCAATGCCGCGATGGTATCGACCGTGAAACGGGTGCCCAGCGACCGCTCGAGGTCGGTCGCGAGAATGCGGGGGTGGGCGGCGGCGGCCCGCGCCGAAGCCAGCCGCGCGGCCAACCCGTCCATGCCGTCGACGGCCTTCAACGGGTTCTGTGGCGAGACCAGCCACCAGACCTGGTCCAGCCGCAGCCGCCGCAGCGCCTCGACGCTGACATGCCGATGGCCCTCGTGGGCGGGATTGAACGAGCCGCCCAGCAGGCCAACGCGCGCCGGGACGTGGCCGAGCGACCGGCGGGCCTCGCCGTCGAGCCGCGCGAGGGTGCGCGGCGCGCTCACGAGCCGAGGAATTTCTGCGGGCAGGTCAGCTCGCCCAGCCGCACCGGCGCGTCCGCCGGCAACTTCACCGCGCAGAACCTGAACTCCGCGACGAAGCGGCCCTCGACGTGGATTTCGAACCGCACCTCGCCCTCGGGGTCGGCGTCGTTGACGCACCACGCGTGCGACAGGAGCCCGTCCTTGCCGATGGCGGCGCGCGCCTTGCGCGTGGTGGTGTCGCTGGTCTCGTTGGCGACGAAGCCGCCGCCGGTGAAGCGGGTCGGTGCGGGCTGGCGCTGGATTTCGACGTAGTCGACGGTGCGGTTGCGCTCGGGCAGCGTCACCACCCAGCCGAAACACGTGCGTACCGGCCACAATGGCACGACATTGTTCTCGACTGGCCCCTGGACCACGCGATGCTGGGTGTCGCGAATCTCGACGAACGGATAGTTGCCGCGCGGCTTGACGTTCTGCGTCTGGGCCAGCGCGGCCGCCGGCGACGCCAGCAACGCCGCGACGGCCAGCGAGCGAGCGATGGCGATGCCGTCCATCGTCAGGGCCTGATGGTGCCGTCGCCGCGCACGACGTTCTTGTAGGTCGTGAGCTCGACGAGACCGACGGGGCCGCGCGCGTGCAGGCGGTCGGTCGAGATGCCGATTTCCGCGCCGAGGCCAAACTCGCCGCCGTCGGCGAACTGCGTGGAGGCATTGTGCATGACGATGGCGCTGTCGACCGCGTCGAGGAAACGGTCGGCGGTGGCCTGGTTGGCGGTCACGATGGATTCGGTGTGGCCCGAGCCCCAGGTCGCGATGTGGCGAGCCGCACCCTCGACGCCATCGACCGCGGCGACGCTGATGACCGGCGCCAGATACTCGGTCCGCCAGTCCTCCTCGGTCGCCTCCAGCACGCGGTTGTCGAGACGCCGCACCTCGGCGTCGCCGCGCACCTCGCAGCCCAGCTCGATCAGCCGGTCGATCACCGGTTTCGCGTGGGTTGCGAGCGCAACCCGGTCGATCAGCAGGGTTTCGGCGGCGCCGCAGACGCCGACGCGGCGCATCTTGGCGTTGGCCACCACGTCGCGCGCCATCGCGATGTCGGCGTCGCGGTCGACATAGACGTGACACAGCCCGTCGAAATGTTTCAGCACCGGCACCCGGCTGTCGGCCATCACGCGCTCGATCAGCGCCTTGCCGCCGCGCGGCACGATCAGGTTCAGGTGCTCGGTCAGGCGCAGCATCTCGCCGACGGCGGCGCGGTCCGTGGTCGGCACCAGCTGGACGCAATCCCCGGGCAGTCCCGCTTTCGCGAGGCCATCGCGCAGGCAGGCCACGATGGCGCGCGAGGAATGGAAGCTCTCCGACCCACCGCGCAGGATCACCGCGTTGCCCGACTTCAGACAGAGGGCACCGGCATCGGCCGTCACGTTGGGGCGCGATTCGTAGATCACGCCGATGCGCCCGATCGGCACCCGCACGCGCGAGAACCGCAAACCATTGGGCCGCACCCATTCGGCGATCGTCTCGCCGACCGGATCGGGCAGCGCCACGATGTCGTCGATGCCGCGGGCCATGCCCTCGACGCGTCTGGCGTCGAGCATCAGCCGGTCGAGCATGGCGGCGTTCAGGCCGCGCGCGCGGGCGGCGTCCATGTCCACGACGTTGGCCGCGACGATGTCGGCCGAGCGCGCCCGGATCAGGCGCGCGGCCTCGACGAGGGCGGCGTTCTTGGCCGCCGTCGACGCCATGCGCAGTGCCGTCGAGGCCTCGCGCGTGCGGCGACCCATGTCGGCCATCAAGGCCGGAATCGGCAGGCCGGCATCGACGGTCTCGTCGGCGGCGACGGGCGCTATCCTGGTCCGGGCGATCATGGGGGTCCTCGTGTGTCCACGAAAAGCAGGCGAACGCCGGGCTTATAAGCCAACCGCGCCGTCTCGTCAGCCCGCTCCACGCAGGGCAATCGGGTGAAGGCCGTTGCGGCTCCGGATCGGTTGTTGCACCGAGAGGCTGTGACTTTTTCCTGGCACCGGCAATGGCGGCCTGATTCACTGTCGGTCGAGGGAGATTTCCATGCCCCAGACCGCTGCCAGCCTCTTCGACGAGCTGCCCGAGCAAGCCGTGCCGGCGCGCGACCCCGGGGCTGCGCGG
>CAMDVZ010000341.1 GCA_945878895.1 Caenispirillum bisanense
GGTGACGGGCACCGCCACGACGCTGGTTGGCGGTACCGGTATCGCCGGTACCGGCGGGGCGGTGACGGCCACGACGTTGGGCGCGACGGTTGCAGCCGGCGCGGTGTTGCTGGACAACGCCTCCAACGATATCGGGACTGTGACGGGAGCGGCGACGACGGGCTTCACGGTCGTGGACGCGTCGGGCGGCCTGGTCGTGGGCGCTGGCGGGGTGAGCGGCGGGACGGCGGTGTCGCTGACGGCGACCGGCGGCGCGTTGACGCTCAACGGCAGCGTGTCGGGCGCTGACACGGTGTCGCTGACGACCACAGGGGCTGGCAACGCGATCACGCAGGCGGCGGTGGTGATCACGGCGGGCACGCTGACGCTGGCGACCAACGACGCGAGCGCGACGCTGACCGGGGCGACGAACGCGATCACGAACCTCGGCGCGACGACGCTGGGGACGGGATCGCTGGCGCTGCTGAATGCCGGCCCCCTCACGGTAACCGGGGCGGTGGGCGCGACAGGCGGCTTGTCGATCAACACCAGCGGAAAGTTGGCGGTTGGCAGCGCCGTTAACGCGGGAACCGGCATCGTCCGTCTGCAGTCGACGACAGGCGATATTACGCAGGACGCAGCCGGCATCCTGACGGCCACCAGCGTGCTGGCGATCTCCGACGCCGGCGGGGTCGATCTGTCGACGGCGACGAATGCCTTCGGTGTGATCGCCGGCAGGGCGGCGTTCAACTTCCGCGCGAAGAGTGGCATGGCGCTGACGGTTGGAGGGACCGTCGTCGGCGATACCGTTGTCGGACCCGATGCCACGGGCGTCACGGCCAACTCCGGCAACGGTGCCACCGGGCGGCTCCTCGATCTGGCGGTGACCGCCGGCGACCTGACGATAACGTCGTCGGACAAGGTATCGTCCGTCAACGGCATGATCGCCTACCGACGCCTTGGCGTCGAGGCGACCTCAAAGGGCGACATCGTCATCGGTGGCGGCAATGTCCTGGCGAGGCTGATGATCGCCGACCTCAGCGGTGTCACGGATGCCGTTGCGCTCTTCGGCGCGGCCGGTTCTTCGCCGCAAGGGACGCTCGCCGGCTTGTTCACCGCCAATACCCCGGCCACCAACACCAGTCCGTTGACCTCGGTGGGCACCGCCACCGGCGCCCTTGTCGGCGGCACGATCCGGATGGGTACGCTGAATGCCGATATCGGGCCTGGCTCGACCGTCTATCTGTTCGGCCGCGCGGCCACGATGACGACGACCGAGAGTGGCTCGAGCTTCGGGTTGCTGGGGGTCTACGGACGGGGCAACACCTTGGCGATGGCCACGTTCGTCCGCCAGTTTGCCCCGTCCGACGGGACCCATAGTCCGTCCAGCGGCGCGGTCATCACCGGGACGCCGGTCGCCGGCCAGACCGCCGCGTTCTTCGTTCGCAGCGATCAGCCCAAATCGCCGACCCGCCAGTTCAACGCCTGTCCGATCGGTACGATCAACTGCATCCTGTTCGAGGCGCCGACCACCACGCCGTCGGTGTCGGCGGACGATATCCTGATCGGCGTGTCCGGCGGCGAGCTCGACGATTCGGGTCTGGTGCTGGTGAACGGCGCCAACGAAGACCTCGTGAGTGGCGAGGACGAACGCCGCCGCCGCGCGGCGAGAGGGGCTGCCCAATGAACGTCACCTGTCATCCGGACGCGGTCGCCGGCCGTCGTCGCTTCGACATATCCGCCCTCGTCGTGGCGTTTTGCCTGGCGTCGGCCAGTCCCGCGTCGGCGCAGCCCGGACCGTCCCAGCCGGCGCCATCGGGGATCGGCCAGCAGGCCAGCGTGTATTGCGCCAAATACACCGACAAGGAGCGCGAGCTCTATCAGCAGTACATGCGGGTGGGCGGGCGGCAGAACGTCGAGGAGAATTTCACCGGCGCGGAGCAGTCGTTCCGTCTGGCGCTGGCGCAGCACCAGAAATCGTGCGGCCGCGACGACCCCGGCCAGATCGACGCGCTGATGCATCTGGCGATGCAGATGAGCAACCAGAGCCGGTTCGACGAGGCTGCCATCAACTTCAAGCGCGCCGACGCGCTCGCGGCGTTGGCTGGCGTCGATCCGCTGGTGCGGGCGCGGCTGGCGCACTACCAGGCCAACGATCTCGCCAACAAGGGTAGCGCCGCCGAGGCGATCGCCAAGGCCGAGGCAGCCGAGCGCGCCTATATCGCCGACGCGCCGGAACTGGTTCCGCTGCTCGGCCGCGCGCCCGACCGGAAGCTGGAAGCAACCGGATTCGGCGTGCGTGGACAACGCATCGTCGATCCGCGCGCCCAGGGGCAGGTGCTGCAGGCCAACGCGATCAGTCCGGCCGGGCAGCTGGCCGCCCAGGGCGTCGCCGAGTCGATGCGGTTGCGCGCCTTGCTGGCGACCGGCGCGGGCGACGGAGCCAAGGGGCGCGAGCTCGCCAACCGGGCCGTCGCGTTGCTCGAAGCCGTCGGAATCGATCCCGGCGGCGTGCGCTGGCGCGCGATCCGGGTCGCGGGACTGGCGGCCGCCCAGCAGCAGCTGCTGGGCCCGGCCGGCGCCGATCTCGGCGACTCCGCTCGCGGCATCGATCGGGCTTTGAAGAACTCCCAGCCGGCCGGCAAGACATATCTTGAGTCCGGCAAGGCCCAGCTCGATCGCGGCAATCTCGACGCCGCCCTGTTCGAGTTCCGGCGCGGCGCCCAGGTGCTGCGGGCCGAGCGCAACGGTGTGTCGGCGGAAACCGCCCGCCCCTATCTCGACGCGCTGCTCCAGCGCATCCGCACCGACGGCGAGGCGGGGCTGCTGTCGGCCGAGATGTTCGACGCCGCGCAGCTGATCCGCGGCGGCCTGACCGCCAACTTCCTCGCCGCCGCGGCCCTGCGCATGGGCGACGGCAACCGGGAGGTCGCGAAGCTGCAGGCCCTCGAGAGCGAACTCATCTCGTTCGCCCAGCGGCGCGACAACGCGGTCAACAACAACCGGGACGCCGGCACGATCGACGGGCTGACCGCGCAACTGGAGGCCAAGGGCCAGGAACGCGACACCGCCGAGACGGAAGTGCGCCGCACGTTTCCGAATTACTTTCAGTTGGTCCAAGGGCAGCCGACCGCCAAGCAGGTGCTCGACGCGCTGCGGCCCGACGAGGGTTTCCTCCAGATCGTGCTTGGTCCGCGCAGCAGCTATGGGTTTCTTCTGCGCGGCGGGCGGGTATCGGTGTGGCCGATCGACCTGACGCGCGACCAGGCCGAACAGACCGTCGCCAAGCTGCGCGCGGCGTTCCTGCCGGACGCGAAGGGCGATCTGCCGACGTTCGACGTCGCGCTCGCGCACGATCTCCACAAGCGGTTGCTGGGTAGCGTGGCGGCCGACGTCGGTCGCCTCAAATCGTTGATGATCGCCGCGGGCGGCGCGCTCCAGTCACTGCCCTTCGCGTTGCTGGTCCGGGAGTCGCCGCCGACCATCAACGAGCCGGCCGACTACAAGAAGGTCGCGTGGCTGGCGAAGGATCTGTCGATGTCCTACGTGCCCGCGCCCCAGTCCTTCGTATTGCTGCGGACCAACGCGTCGGTTTCGCGGGCGCTCAATGCGTATATCGGATATGGTGGTTTCGCACCGCTTGGCCTTGGCGCGGCGGCCGGGCTGATCGCGGCCGGGCGGCCTCCCGGGCAGGCGCTGCTGGGGTGCGATGCCGACGCACGCGAACTGGCGTCGTTGCCGCCGCTGGACTTCGCGGAGGGCGAGGTTGCCTACACCGCCAAGCAGCTGGGTGTCGGCTCCCAGGCCACCCGGCTCGGCAGGGCTTTCAGTCGAACGTCCGTCGTGCGCGGTGGACTCGAGCGTTTCAAGATCGTGCATCTGGCGGCGCACGCGTTGTTGCCCTCCGAGCTGCGCTGTCTGGACCAGCCCGTGATCCTGACTGGACAGGGAGTGGGTGCCGAAGCGATGCTGCGCGCCGAAGACATCGCCGCGATGCGGCTGGACGCCGACATGGTCGTGCTGTCGGCCTGCAATACCGCCGGTCCTGATGGCAAGAGTGCCGGCGAGGCGTTTTCGGGGCTTGCCCGGTCGTTTTTCACCGCCGGTACCCGCGGCCTGATGGCGTCGCACTGGAATGTCGGCGACGACTCGACGGCGTTCATGATGGTCAACGTGCTTTCGGCCGTCGGGAAGGGGGGGCGTCCGGCGACGGTTCTACACGACATCCAGCTCCTGATGCTGCGCGAGGCCGGCACCGACGGAAACCCCGCGATCTGGGCCCATCCGTTCTTCTGGGCGCCTTTCGTGTTCGCGGGGAATGCTTGACGACAAGATTGCGGCGGTAAAATCCCATCACCGCATGATTATTTGCTCGTGTTATTGTTGCGCGACCCCACGAGTCGCTGGTAGTATCAAATGAATGAGGGAGCCGAGCACGTGCACTGGCTCCGATGGAGGCGGCTATGATCAATTGTTCTCAAGTCGGCGTGCTTGCGGCTTTTGTTCTCGGCAGTATCTCGGTCACCGCGCCTTCCTGGGCCCAGGTGGTCGATGGTACCAGCGGTCGCGTCAGTCGCTGCGACATGTTCCGGTCGCTGGGCAAGGCGCTGCCACCCGAGTGTGGCGGCACCGGTCCGGCAACCAGCGGCGCGACGCGCGGTCGCGTGGTGATCGGCGCGCCCGCGACGGCCCCTGCCGCGGCGGTACCGGTGGCAGCGCCACGGCCCGCGGCGACATCGCCCGCAGCCCCGTCCGCCACGGTCGCGCCGGCCGCCGTGCCGTCCCCGACAACCGCTGCCACGACGATGGCGCCGGCGCCGAAGGGACTGGGTCTCCCGATCCCCTTCGCGCTCGACTCCGATGAATTGACGGCCGACGCCATGAAGGTCGTCGACGATCTCGCCGACGTTTTCAAAGCGAACGCCGGCGATCGCTTCATCATCGAGGGCCATACCGACGCGTTGGGCGACCCCGCTTACAACCGCGCGCTTTCGGACCGGCGGGCGCGCGCCGTCGTGGCGTATCTGGTCGCCAGGCACGGTCTGCCGGGAGATCGCTTCGTCGCCCGCGGGCAGGGAAGCACGCAGTTGTTGCTGCCGGCAGATCCGATCAACGGTCGCAACCGGCGCGTCCAGGTTCTGAACGTCGGCTCCTGATCCAGGAGCGTACCGCACGGAGTGCCATGCCATGTCTAGGCTCAACGCCGCGAGCGTTTCGTTCGGAACGCTCGCCCTCGCGGCCACGCTGGTGTCGTGGACGGCCTCGTCGATGGCCCAGGTCGACCGGTGCGCCATGCACCGGGCGATCGGTCGCGACGTTCCCGTCGAGTGCGGCGGGGTGGGGCAGCCCGGCGGCCTGACCCGCGGGCGGGT
>CAMDVZ010000342.1 GCA_945878895.1 Caenispirillum bisanense
GTGCCGCGCCATCGCGGCATGCGTGGCTCGTTCCAGCACACCGCCAGGGGGAAACGGTCCATCGCGATGGACCTGAAGCGGCCCGAGGCAAAGGACGCGATTCTGCGTCTGGCCGCCACGTCCGACGCGTTCGTGTCGAACATCCGTCCCGGTGCGCTGCGACGTCTGGGCCTCGACTACGAAGCGGTGCGCAAGGTCAATCCGTCGATCGTGTATCTCGCCATGGTCGGTTACGGCAGCGGCGGGCGTTACGCCGGCCGCCCCGCCTACGACGATCTGATCCAGGCGGCCTCGGCCATCCCGATGCTGCTGCAACGCTCGACCGGCGAACCGCGCTTCATTCCGATGGCCGCGATAGACCGGATCGTCGGCGGCGCGGCGGCGGCGGCGCTGCTGGCCGGGCTTCTCGCCCGGGCGCGCACCGGCATCGGTCAGGCGATCGAGGTGCCGATGTTCGAGACGATGGTTCAGTTCGTGCTGGCCGAACACATGCAGGGCGCGACCTTCGACCCACCGACCGGTCCGCCGGGCTATCCCCGTACCTTGTCGCGGTCGCGCAAACCCTATGCGACGAAGGACGGCTATCTGGCCGTTCTGCCCTACAACGATGGCCAGTGGCGCCGGTTTTTCGAGGCCGTGGGCAAGGGCCATATCCTGCGCGACGATGCGCGCTTCGCCGACATCGGGTCTCGCACCGCCAACATCGACGCGCTGTACGACATGATCGGCGAGGAGGTGCGCCAACGCACGACCGCCGAATGGCTCGCCCTGCTGCAGGCGAACGACATTCCGTGCATGGTGCCGCACACGCTCGAAACGCTTCTGGAGGATCCGCATCTGCGCGACAGCGGTTTCTTCGTCCATCAGGAGCACCCCTCGGAAGGCCCGATACGCACCATGCGCGAGCCCAGCACGTGGTCCGAAAGCCAGCCACCGACCGGCACGTTCGCCCCGCGCCTCGGCCAGCACACCCGTGAAATCCTCGCCGAGGCCGGCTACGGCGAGGCCGAGATCGACGCCATGATCGCCGATCGGGTGGCGACGACGGACCAGCGGACCTGAGGTCGGGGAAGTCCGGGCGCGGCGTTCCGGCACTCCCCGCCGGGAGACCGCGATCTCCCGAAATCCGATTGGCCCGGACCTGGTCGGGCCACCGACAGGAGCGGCTGCGCGGGCGGTGCGGCCGGCGTATGGTGGCGGACCGGGTATCCCAACCGCGGACCGCCATCGCCAGGGAGCGTCCATCATGACCACCGCCATCGAGCCCTTCACCATCGCCGTCCCCGACGCCGTGCTCGCCGATCTGAAGGCGCGGCTGCGCAACACGCGCTGGCCGGAGGCCGAGCTGGTGGCGGACTGGACCCAGGGCGCGCCACTGGCCTGGATCAGGGACGTCTGCGCCTACTGGGCCGAGACCTACGACTGGCGGGCGCGCGAGAAGGCGTTGAACCGCTTCGCGCAGTTCACGACGGCAATCGACGGGCTCGACATCCATTTCATCCACGCCCGCTCGCCGCACGCCGAGGCGATGCCGTTGATCATCACCCATGGCTGGCCGGGCTCGGTGGTCGAGTTCCACAAGGTGATCGAGCCGCTGACCAACCCGACCGCGCACGGCGGCCAGGCGGCCGATGCCTTCCACGTCGTGTGTCCCTCGCTGCCGGGCTTCGGCTTCTCCGGCAAGCCGACCACGACGGGCTGGGGTATCGACCGCATCGCGCTGGCGTGGGCGACGTTGATGGAGCGGCTGGGCTACACCCGCTATGGCGCCCAGGGCGGCGACTGGGGCTCGGGCGTGACCACGTCGCTGGGCGCCCAGGATCCGACACACTGCGCCGGCATCCACATCACCCTGGCGATGGGCAGCCGACCCAAGGTCGAGGGCGAACCGACACCGGCGGAAGCCCGTGCGCTCAAGGGCATCCAGTATTACGCCGATCACGATTCGGGCTATTCCAAACAGCAGGCGACCCGACCGCAGACGCTGGGTTACGGGCTGACCGATTCGCCGGCCGGCCAGGCGGCGTGGATCCTGGAAAAGTACCAGGCATGGACCGATTGCGACGGCCATCCCGAGAACATCCTCGGCCGCGACGAGCTGCTCGACAACGTGATGCTCTACTGGACGACGGAGACCGCGACGTCCTCGGCCCGCCTCTACTGGGAAAGCTTCGGACCCGGCCGCCGCAAGGTCCACAAGGTCACGGTACCGACCGGCGTGGCGGTGTTCCCGAAGGAGATCGTGACGCCGGTGCGGCGCTGGATGGAAGACAATTACGTGAACATCCGGCACTGGAGCGAGATGCCCAAAGGCGGCCACTTCGCGGCGTTCGAACAGCCGACGCTGTTCGTGGACGACGTGCGGAAATTCTTCGCGACGTTGCGGTAGGGAGACGACCGGTAGCGACGCGGCGGTATCGACACCCATCTGCGTCGCGCGAGCGCCACGAACGGACGTCGCGCATCCGCTCTCTTCGTCGTGGAGCATCGGCGTGGCGCGTCGCCGTTTCAACGCTGCGCACGATGCGGGCAGCCGCCCGATCATAGATCTCTCATGTCTTCCCTCGCCGGTGTGCAGGGGAAGGTACGATTCTGTTCGTGTCTCGCGCGACCGGAGCGACCGCCCCGAAGGATAGCCGAATCCCCGCTATCCGAACATCGCGGTCGAATTCCGCCGTCCCAGCGCATCGGACACCACGACGCCGCCGGTCCAATGTCCGTTCGGCTCGCGATATCTGTGCTGAAGGTCTTTGATTTTCCCGCCGTACCGCCGCCGCAACAGATCGGCGGCCGGTTGCACGTGCACGTTGGCGACAAAGCCGGTGCAATAGGCAAAACACGCGATCGGATACAGCAACGCGGAGCACAGGATGTCGCACATCTGCAGTCCGGCATGGTTGTCGCTGTGACCGAAAGTCGGGAGCTCCACCAGGCGACCGTAGGCGGCCGGGGCGGCGCGGAACTTCTGGGTGAAGATGGAGTGGGACACGTTCACGTTGAGGCCATGCGATCGGCTGTCGGCGACACAAACGCCGAAATCCTCGTCCGCCGTCAGAAGATGATCGAAATAGGCGCAGAGACCCTGGATCGACGAGGTGTAAACCGGGCGCCCCGCGAATGGTTCACCCACGCCTTTCACCCAGACACGCGCGACTATCTTTACGCGATGCTCGTCGAGGGCCGACAGGAAGTGGTCGAGAAAGCCCGTCACGTGACGTTGCTGGCGTCTCGATCCACGCAAGATATTGCGACGAAGGTCCGCACCTTTCACTTCGGGAAGTATGCGATCCAGATAATTGCCGTGGTCGCCGGTCAATCCCGGAAAAAAACGATGCTTCAACTCGAGGAAATCGTGGGTCAGGCTCTCGAGCCGATCCGCGTTCAGGATCAGGCCCGCGATCACCAGAACCGGCTGATGATTGCCATTGCCGGGAGGGGCTGACGGAAGGGGTTGCACATCGCCCGATTCATCAATGTAGCAAATGCGCATGTCTCCTCCGGAAACAACTACGGCCACCCGAGGGTGGCCGTAGGATCCGCCGCCCGGTTTCCCGAGACAGCTAGCACCTTTGCTGGCGATTATGTAAATGACCGACACCAGCAAGTCAAGAAATGCCACGGCGACGGAACGCCGTGGTGACGTCGAACGGACCGCTACAGGTTCGATTGGCGTAGGCCGCCGATGTCCGGCAAGATCGCCGCCACGCCTTTCGCCCGGAGGAAATTCGATGACCAGCGCCACGCCGACCGTCACCGCGACCATCGCCGGGAAGACCGCCAACCTGCGCTACCAGCATCTGACGCCGGAGGCGCGCGAGATCGCCAAGCAGTGCGTGATGGATTTCCTCGGCGTGGCGATCGCCGGCGCCGACGACGCGCTGACCGTCATTCTCGACGCGATCGCCGAGGAGGATTCCGGCGCGCCCGTCGCCACAGTGGTCGGCCGCGGCACGCGCACCAGCATGGCGAACGCCGCCCTGATCAACGGCGCCATGAGCCACGCGCTCGATTACGACGACGTCAATTTCCGGCTCGGCGGCCATCCCACGGTGCCGGTGGCGCCGGGCGTGCTGGCGCTGGCGGAGCAGCGCGGGCTGAACGGGCGCGACGTGATCACCGCGTTCGTGGCCGGCGTCGAGGCGGAGTGCCGGGTCGGCCAGCTGATGGGCAAGAGCCACTACGCGAAGGGCTGGCACAACACCGGCACCATCGGCACGTTTGGCTCGGCCGCCGGCTGCGCGCACGCGCTGGGACTCGATGCCGAGAGGACGCGCCACGCGCTCGGCATCGCGGGCACCCAGGCCGCCGGTCTCAAGAGCGTGTTCGGCACCATGTGCAAGCCGCTGCACGCCGGAAAAGCAGCGCAGAACGGCCTGCAGGCGGCGCGCTGGGCCGCCCGCGGTTTCACCAGCAACCCCGATATCCTCGACGTGCCCCAGGGTTTCGCCGCCACCGCCACCACCACGCCCGATCCGGACGCCGCCAGGCGCGATCCGCCCGAGGGTTTCCACATTCCCCAGACGCTCTTCAAGTATCACGCCGCCTGTTACATGACGCACTCCAGCATCGAGGCGGTCGCGACCCTGCGCGAGCGCCACGGGCTGCGCGGCGAGCAGGTCGAGCGCATCGTGCTGAACGTCGACCAGGGCCATTTCAGCGTCTGCAACATCGCCGAACCCGGCACCGGCCTCGAAGCCAAGTTCTCGTTGCGCCTGACGGCGGCGATGGCCTTCGCCGGTCGCGATACCTCCAGCGACGGCGCCTATACCGACGCCATGACGCAGGAAGCCGAACTCGTGGCGTTGCGCGACAAGGTCGAGGTGAAGGCAGCGACCTTCGAGAACCACAGCGCCAGCGAGGTCGTGATCCGGCTGCGCGACGGGCGCGAAGTCCGCCAACTCACCGACGTCGGCATCCCGATGACCGATCTCGACGCGCAGTGGCGCAAGCTGGAGGCGAAGTTCCGGGCGCTCTGCGAGCCACGCATCGGCAAGGAGCGCACCGACGCGCTGGTGGCGGCGTGCCGCGATCTCGAGAACCAGACCGACATCGCCGCCGTGCTGGCCCTGACGCGGATACACTGACGAAGGACGGCGCCGCACGGCGGCGATACACCTTCAATGTCATCCCGGGCAAAGCGAGGGATCTCGCCGTTGTGTCGGGTCCGCGATGTCCCCGGAACGGCGAGATCCCTCGCTTTGCTCGGAGGCCGTTACTTTTTGAGGTTTTCGCCCGGTCTGACCCGGTGGCTTCCGCCGCCGACGGCTCCGACGCCCGTCGGGCCACCGATCGGGTCGCCCCGATGCCTCTCCGGCGGGTCCGCGCGGGGGCGCCACGCGGGTCTGCCGT
>CAMDVZ010000343.1 GCA_945878895.1 Caenispirillum bisanense
CAAGCGGCGCTCCCGTAACGCCCCCGACGACGCCAGCCAAACCTGATCGCGAAACGCAGGAAGGCCCCCCGCGGGGGGCCTTCCTGCCAGCCTCACTGATGCATCTTTACTCCGGCGTACCGATGCATTTTGTCTCCGGCGTTGACAGACGCGCGAGATTGCCGCTGGAGCACGTCGTCGCCCGCGCCGCGACCTGGCTTGTCGGCGACCGGAAGACACTCGGCATCGCCGGCCGACGGCAGCTCCGATGAACGGTGGCGCCGTTTGCCGGCTGTCCACCCTCACCCCAGCGCCCACGTCGCGATCACCGCGAAGGCGTTGTTGGCCACGTGGGCGGCGATCGGCGGCCAGATCGAGCCGGTGCGCCAGCGCAGCCAGCCCAGCAGCAGCCCGATCGGGAACACCAGCGCGACGTGCAGCGGCTCGACGTGCGCCAGCGCGAACAGGCCCGAGCTGACGGGGATCGCGACGCGCACGCCCCAGCGGCCTGTCAGCCAGCCCCAGACGAGGCCCCGGAACACCAGCTCCTCGACCAGCGGCGCCAGGCCGCCGATCAGCAACACCGCCAGCAGCGCCTGCGGTGTGTCGGTGGTCATGGCCGCGACCATGTCGCCGACCGACATTTTCAGGTCGCCGAAGATCGCCGTCAGGATCCGCAGCACGACCTGGTCGAGGAACACCGACAACGCCAGCACCATCAGGGCGGCGCGCCACAACCAGCCGGGATGCACGGGCGCGAAACCGAGCAGTCCGGGCGCGGCGCGTCCATGGCGGGCGACGGCGATGCCAATGGCGGGCAACGCGACGCCGAAGCACAACGCGGTCGCGACCATCAGGGCACCGGCATCGCCGGTACCGCCGCCCGCCATGGCGGCTTGCATGCGGTCGAGCCCGAGCCACGCCATCGCCGCGATCGAAGCGACGAAGATGCCGCCGCCCAGCACCAGCGCGAACGCGACCAGATCGAGGAACCGGACGCGCCGGGGCGGGGAGGCGGCCGGCAATGGCGGGAACGCGACCACGTTGTCGGGCGGCGGCGCGGGGTCGGGCGGCGACGGATCGGATGGAGCCATGGCCCCCTATCGCCGGCCCGGTGCGGCCTGACAAGGGCGGCGCGCTGCCGTCGCGACCGGCCGGCCCGACCTGTGGACTCTTCCGTCGTCGCGGGCCATGCGCATAGCCGTCTACAATGGGACCCGGCGAGGCGGCGCGCGGATCAAGCCGTGCCGAATGGAGTTGTCGTGACGGGTTTGCTGGAACTGGGCGGCGACGACAACGCCGCGGCATTGGGCGCGGCGTCGTTGGCCACGGCGTCGATGGACGGGCTGATCGCGGGCGTCGCGCTTTGTCCGGTGGCGCTTCCGACCGAGGAATGGATCCGCTTCGCGCTGGGCGGCAAGGCGTCCGACGACGCCGCGGCGGGTCTTTTCGGGATGCTGCGCGCGGTCATGGGGCCGCGGATGCAGGGCTTCGTCGACAAGGCCGTCGAACGGATGCAGGCGGGCCGCTACGTGCCCATGCACGGCGGCAATCCCGCCATCGGTCCGTCCGACCCGTTGTGGTCGTTCTGGATCGTCGGCTTCGGCCGGATGCTCACGCTGCGACCGGCCGCGTAGGAAAGCTACGACGCCGATCCCGCCACGCGCGCGGCGCTGGCGGATTTGCGGGCGATACGCGAACTTGAACCCGGGCTCCAGACCGCGGCCGCGGCGGAGATCGCGCGGCTGGACGTGGAGGTGCCGCCGCGAATCGACCGTGCGATCGCGGCGCTGGTCGCCAGTCGTCTGGGGGCGCCGCTGCGCGTCCGGCGATCCAGCGTCGCCCGGCTGGCCGGTCCGCTGATCGGCCGCAACGCGCCCTGTCCCTGCGGTTCGGGCAAGAAGCACAAGCATTGCTGCGGACGGTGACGGACCGTTCGACGCGGCAGCGGACAAGGACGAGGACACGATGACCGACCGAAACGACACGCTGGACGAGGATCCGGCGATCCCGCGGTCCCTCGACGACGGTATCGTCCCCGACGCGTCCGTGATGGACGGTTTTCTCGCCGCGGTCGCCTTGTGCCCGGTGGCCATTCCGCCGGAGGAATGGATGACCGTGGCCTGGTTCGGCCCCGACGCCACCGACGACGAAGGGGCGATACCGGCCAACAGCTGGCTGGGCAAGAAGCTCCAGGACGCGCTCGACGATACCGTGACCAGAATCAAGGCCGGCGGATACAAGATCATCGAGGAGACGCCCGATCCCGACGAACCGCACCGCTCTCCGTGGTCGGGCTGGATCGAGGGTTTCGCGGAGGCCGTCGCGCTGAACCCCGGAGCCTGGGCAGCCTACAAGGCCGACCCCGCGACCAGGAAGGCCATGCTCGGCTTGCAGATCCTGATAGGCTACGGGGGTGTACGCGCCGTCCTGCCCGAAGACGAAGTCGACGCCTTCGCGCGCCAGTTCCCCGACAATATCCGCACCTGGATCGGCAGCCTCGCCGCCAAACGCCTCGGCGCGCCGCTGCTCGCGCGCCGGTCCAAAGTCGCCCGGCTCGTCCGCCCGCCGATCGGCCGCAACGTGCCCTGTCCCTGCGGTTCGGGCAGAAAGCACAAGCATTGCTGCGGGCGGTGATGGACCGAACGACGCAGCAGCGGACGAGGACGAGGACAGGATGACCGACCGGCACGACAAGGTGGACGAGAATACGGAGATGCCGCCGCTGCTCGACGACAGCCTTCCCGACATGTCCGTGATGGACGGCTTCCTCGCCGGCATCGCGCTTTCCCCGGCGGCCATTCCGCCGGAAGAATGGATGGTGGCGGTCTGGTTTGGACCCGACAACGAGGACGGGACGATTCCCATCCCGCCCAGGAGCTGGCTGGGCAAGCACCTCCAGGGCGCGCTCGACGACACGGTCGCGAGAATCAGGCGCGGCGGATACAAGATCATCGAGGAGTCGCCCGATCCGGAGCAGCCGAACCGCTCGCCGTGGTCGGGTTGGGTGGAAGGTTTCGCGGACGCCGTCGCGCTGAATCCCGAAGCCTGGGCGGCCTACAAGGCCGACCCGGCAACCCGGAAGGCCATGCTCGGCTTGCAGATCCTGTTCGGCTACGAGGGTGTACGCGACGACCCGCGCGCCGACCTCCCCGAGGACGAAGTCGACGCCTTCGCGCGCCAGGTCCCCGCCAATATCGGCGGCTGGATCGCCAGCCTCGCGGCCAAACGCCTCGGCGCGCCGCTGCTCGCCGCCCGTTCCAGAGTCGGCGGGCTGACGGGTCCCCTGATCGGCCGCAACGCGCCCTGTGCCTGCGGATCGGGCAAGAAGTACAAGCATTGCTGCGGGCGGCAATGACCGTGGCTACCCGATCATACCCGTCGATCCGGCTCCGCTCGCCGGTTTGACTCCGGACGGGCGGTCGCGTATAGCCGCCACGCTCAAACGGGAAGTCTGAAATCCCGGTCCGAACTGGTCAGGTCGTTCCCTTTCGAACGACCAATCCCGGGGGGGCCCCGCCGGTCCGCGATAGTCGCGCACCGGCGCGCTTGTCGTTTGGCAGATGGCGAAGTCCGGTCCGGTGACCGGGCGTTGGAGAGTTGGGCTCGATGTTCGACGGTCTTGGCAAGAAACTCGGTGTCGTTTTCGACCGCTTGCGCGGCCGCGGCGCGCTCAGCGAAGCCGACGTCGATCTCGCCCTGCGCGAAGTCCGTACCGCCCTGCTCGAGGCCGACGTGGCGCTGTCGGTGGTGCGCGATTTCATCGACGCGGTGCGGCCCAAGGCGATCGGCGCCGACGTCGTGCGCAGCGTCACGCCGGGCCAGATGGTCGTCAAGATCGTCCACGACCATCTCGTGGAAATGCTGGGCGGCGCCACCACCGATCTCGATTTCCAGGCCGTGCCGCCGGTCGTCGTGCTGATGGTCGGCTTGCAGGGCTCGGGCAAGACCACCAGCACCGCCAAGATCGCCTACCGCCTGACGCAGGGCCCGCAGGGCATGGCCGGCGACGCCTTCGGCGGCTCCTTCGCCGTGCGCCGCAAGGTGCTGATGGCCTCGCTCGACGTGGTGCGTCCCGCCGCCCAGCAGCAACTGAAAATCCTCGGCGAGCAGGCCGGCGTCGCCACCCTGCCGATCGTGCCCTTCGAGCAGCCGCTCTCGATCACGCGCCGGGCGCTGGAAGAAGCACGCAAGGGCGGCTTCGACGTCCTGATGCTCGACACCGCCGGGCGCCTGGCGATCGACGAGAAGCTGATGGCCGAGGTCGCCGCCGTGCGCGATCTCGCCAAACCGACCGAGACCCTGCTGGTCGCCGACGCCATGACCGGCCAGGACGCCGTCGTCACCGCGCGCGCCTTCAACGAGAAAATCGGCGTCACCGGCATCGTGCTGACCAGGGTCGACGGCGACGCCCGCGGTGGTGCCGCGCTGTCGATGCGGGCCGTCACCGGCCGGCCGATCAAGCTGATCGGCGTCGGCGAGAAGATCGACGCGCTCGAACAGTTCCATCCCGACCGCATCGCCAACCGCATTCTCGGCATGGGCGACATCGTCTCGCTGGTCGAGCGCGCCGCCGAGACGATCGACAAGGAAGACGCCGACAAGCTGGCGGCCAAGATCAGGAAAGGTCAGTTCGACCTCGACGATCTCGCCAGCCAGCTGCGCCAGCTGCGCAAGATGGGCGGCATGCAGGGTCTGCTCGGCATGCTGCCGGGTGCCGCGCAAGCCAAGGCCGCGATGGCGTCGGGCAAGCTCGACGAGAAACTGTTGCGCCGCCAAGAGGCGATCATCCAGTCGATGACGCCGAAGGAACGGCGCAATCCCGACATGATCCACGCCTCGCGCAAGCGCCGCATCGCGGCCGGCGCCGGCATGCAGGTTCAGGACGTCAACAAGCTGCTCAAGCAGCATGCCGAGATGCAGAAGATGATGAAACGCGTCAACAAGCTCGGCGAAAAAGGGTTCATGCGCAGTCTGGGCAACATGATGCCGCCGGGCTTCCCGCGGGGCTGACCCCGGGGCTCGACGACCAGGAATTCAGAAGGTTTCGAAAGGAGAAGGCATGCTCGCCATTCGTTTGTCACGCGCCGGCGCCAAGAAGCGCCCCTACTACAACATCGTGATCGCCGACTCGCGCTCGCCGCGCGACGGCCGCTTCGTCGAGCGGGTCGGGACCTACAACCCGATGCTGCCGAAGGAGCACGCCGATCGCGTCCGCCTCGAGCGCGAGCGTCTGGTCTACTGGCTGTCGGTCGGCGCCAACCCGAGCGATCGGGTCGCCCGCTTCCTCGCCACCGCCGAGCTGATCAAGCCGAAGGTGCGTCG
>CAMDVZ010000344.1 GCA_945878895.1 Caenispirillum bisanense
CACGAGCGCCACTGGAGTGGCGCGCTCCCGGGAAGAGCAACCGTGTCGCCGCCTCGCGACTCCGTCCGGCACATGACCACCGCCCCGCTCGACAACGCGCGCCTCTACCGGCTCCTCGCCTGGCTGTCGCCGTCCTACCCCGTGGGCGCGTTCAGCTACAGCCACGGTATCGAGACCGCCATCGAGCAGGGCTTCGTGACCGACCGCGCCAGCCTCGTCGCGTGGATCGAGGGGTTGTTGCGCGACGGCACGGGCCGCGTCGATGGCGCGCTGTTCGCCGCCGCGTGGCGGGCCGCGAGCGACGGCGACGACGCCGCGCTCGACGCGGTCGCCGAGCTCGCCGGTGCCTGGCGGTCCAGCGGTGAGCTGGCGCTGGAATCGCGCCAGCAGGGCGGCTCGTTCCTGTCGATCACGCGCGCCGCCTGGCCCTCGCCGCTGCTCGACGCCTTCGCCGAACGGCACGCCGGCGTCTGCGCCCTGACCATCGCGGTGGCTGTCGCGACCGCCGCGCACGGCGTGCCGCTGGCCGCCGCACTGACCGGCTATCTGCATGCCTTCGTCGCCAACCTCGTCTCGGCCGCCCTGCGCGCGGTGCCGCTGGGCCAGACCGATGGTCAGCTGGCGCTCGCCGCACTCGCCGCGGCCGTCGACAGCGCCGCCACGCGGGCGCAAGAAGACGAACCGCTCGACCGGATCGGCTCGGCCACGCCGCTGCACGACTGGTGCTCGATGCGCCACGAAACCCAGTACACGAGGCTGTTCCGCTCATGAGCATCGTCGAACGTTCGCCCGCCTACGGCATCCCGATGCCGGCCAAACTGCGCGGTCCCCTGCGCGTCGGCGTCGGTGGCCCCGTGGGTTCGGGCAAGACCGCCCTGGTCGAGCGGCTCTGCAAGTACATGCGCGCCAGCTACGACATCGCCGTCGTCACCAACGACATCTACACCAAGGAGGACGCCGAGTTCCTGACCAGGGCCGGCGCGCTTTCCGCCGACCGGATCGTCGGCGTCGAGACCGGCGGCTGCCCGCACACCGCCATCCGCGAGGATGCCTCGATCAACCTCGCCGCCGTCGCCGACATCGTCGCGAAATTCCCGGCGCTGGACGTGATCTTCGTCGAATCGGGCGGCGACAATCTCGCCGCCACCTTCTCGCCCGAACTGGCCGATATCACGATCTACGTGATCGACGTGGCGGCCGGCGAAAAGATCCCGCGCAAGGGCGGCCCCGGCATCACCCGCTCGGACCTGCTGGTGATCAACAAGATCGACCTCGCCCCGCTCGTGGGCGCCAACCTCGACGTGATGGATCGCGACGCCAGACGCATGCGCGTGAAGCGCCCCTTCGTGTTCACGAACCTGAAAGAGAACAAGGGAGTCGACGAGATCGCCCGCTTCGTGGTGCGCCAGGGCGGACTGCCGGAACGGACGATGGGGTGGTGAGAGGGCGGAGCGTCGCCTAGCCGACCTGGCCGTAATGACACGACGCGGCGAGCGGCATAGAATGACGCCATGACCGTGGACTGGATCGAAATTCATCCCGACGTCTGCAACGGTCGCGCCGTCGTGCGCGGCACGCGGATCGCCGTCCAGTCGGTGCTCGAGATGCTGGCGGCCGGCGACAGCGTCGAGGACGTGCTGGAAGCCTTCCCCTCGCTGCGCCGCGAACACGTTCTCGCCTGCATGGACCACGCCGCCCGCCTGATGGGCAACCGCTACTCGTTCGAGCGCGTGGCTTGAAGGGCTACCTGCTGGACGAGAACCTGCCGCGCGTCGCCGCCCTGCGGACCGGTTTCCCGGTCGTCCACGCCCTCGATCTCGGCGAGCGCCCTACCGACTCCGAAATCTGGTCCCACGCGCGCCTGAACGATCTGGCGATCGTGTCGAAAGATGCCGATTTCTCCCAGCGCATCGCGCTGGGAGAGCCGCCGCCGCGCGTCGTCCATCTCCGTGTCGGCAACATGCGTCGGCGCGAGTTCGCGACGTGGCTGGAACATGTCTGGCCCCGCGTCGAGGCCATGGTCACCACGCACAAGCTCGTCAACGTCCACCGGAACGGCATCGAAGCAATCAGGTAGGCGACGCGAGGAAAATCCGGGCGCGCTTTGGTAGCCTCTCTCGCGTGAGTGGGCCGACATGCGGTCGACAACACTCAAGCCCGGTTGAACCCGCCGCCCCCGCGTTCTAGCCTCCCTGTCCACGCCACCGGGAGCCCGCACCGCCATGACCACCATCGACGCCCAGGTCCACGTCTACGAACGCGACAACCCCAAACGCCCGTGGACCAACGTGCTGCACGGCCCGCCGGAGGTCACCGGCGCGGACATGATCGCGGCGATGGACAAGGTCGGCGTCGATGCCGCCATCCTCGTTTCGGTGTGGACGATGTACCGCTGGGACGCCTCCTACGCGATCGACGTGCGCAACGCGTATCCCGACCGCTTCGCGCTGGTGAAGCCGGTCGACGCCAACGATCCGGGCGTCGCCGAGACGATCGCGGACTGGAAGAAACAGCCCGGCGCCATCGCCATCCGCATCATGATGGTCGACGGCATCTCCACCGACGCCGCCGATCCCGGCATCAACCGCGTGCTCGCGACCGCCGGGCGGCTTGGCCTGCCGGTCAATTTGATGGCGCGCGGCCGGCTGGAGCAGGTGGCCGAGCTCGCCGCCCGCAACCCCGACACCACGCTGGTGATCGACCATCTCGGGCTGGCCCAGCCGATGGAACCGCCGCCGCCGGCCGAGCCGTGGATCGAGCTGCCCAAGCTGCTGGCGCTGGCGGCGCGTCCCAACGTGGTGGTGAAAATCACCGGCGCCTGCACGCTGGCGCACGAGGCGTTCCCCTATCGCGACATCCGGGCACCGCTTGGCCGCATCTTCGACGCCTTCGGGCTCGAACGCTGTCTGTGGGGCACCGACTGGACCCGCGCGGTGGCGCTGCTGGACTACAAGAATGGCGTCGACTCGTTCCGCAGCCCCGACTGGCTGTCCGACAGCGACCGCGCCATGCTGATGTCCGGCGCGCTGCAACGCGCCTACAAGTGGGCGCCGGGCAAGCGCTGATCGCGGGCGCGAGACAGGGAGCCACCCCCATAGGCGCTAGTTTAGCGACCTCGGCTTGGTTCAAACTCCCTTCCCCCCTGGGCCGCTCGCGGCCCTGAGGCGGGGGAAGGTGCCCCGAAGGGGCGGATGGGGGTGGTTGTCAAGGCCCGGGCGATGTCGCGAGCCGGGCAAAATCGCTGGGCCAATGGCACTCGACGTGAACGCGATGGAATTTCGACGGCGGCGGACTTGACCGCGAACCACCCCCTTCCGCCCTTCGGGCACCTTCCCCCGCCAGCGGGGGAAGGGATTTTGAAGGCTCAGATCCAGCTATCCTGGCGCGAGACAGGGAGCCACCCCGGCGACGCAGGGCGAGGAGCCCGCGAGAGCGTCTTTCGCGTGCCATCGCCTTCGCCTCGCCTCACCGGGCGCCCGCGAGGAGGGTGTCGATCTCGGCCAGGCGGCGGCGCGCGTCGTGCAGGATGCCGGCGCGCAGGGTTTCGTGGCGGCCGCCGCGCGGCATTGGTTCGACCAGCGCCACGGCCTGGCGGCCATGCGTGGTGGTGTCGCCCCGGCGGCCGGGCAGGCGCGCCAGCACGCGGGCGAGATTGACGTGGGCGCCCGCGACGTCGAGCCGCCAGTCGACGCGGCCCGGCACTGCCCTGGCCAGCCGCGCGAAGGCCGCCCGGCTTTCCTCGTAGAGGGCGGCGGCACCCTGCAGGTCGCCGGTTTCCTCGCGGATGTCGGCGACCTTTTCGGCGCTCACCGACCAGGCGTGCCGCCACGTCGCGTTGGCGGGATCGGCCGCCACGAGGGTGGTCAGAATGGCGCGGCTGGCGGCGATCGCCGTCAGCGCCGCCATCGCGTCGCCCTGCCAGGCGCGCACGTCGGCCAGCCGCTCGTGGGCGGCCGACAGCTCGCGCTGGCGGAACGCGTCGTCGCGGTCGTCGCGCGCCAGACGCTCGCGCAAGGCCACGGCGGCGGTGATCGCGGAGGCGGCGGCCGGCAGGTTCTCCTCCGCCAGCCGCGCCGCGGCGATCTTCTCCTGCGCCGTCGCCAGCGCCCGGCGCCAGTCGGCGATGTCGGGGTCGGCCTCGGCGAGGCGGGCCGCCAGCACGCCGCTTTCCTCGAAGAATTTCAGGGCGCCCGCCGCGTCGCCGCGCGCCAGCGCCACGTCGCCGAGCCGCGTCAGGATGGACGCGAGATCGCGTGTGCGCCACGCGTCGGCCTGTATCGCGGCAGCGTGGGTCGGCGTGGCCGAAGGCGGCGTGGCCTGTGCCGGCGTGGCCTGTGTCGAGGCGGCTTGTGTTGGGGCGGCCGGTGCTGGGGCGGCCGGTGCTGGGGCGGCCTGTGTTGGGGCGGCCTGCCGGGCGCCGGCCGGTAGCGTGGCCGTCGGCACCGCGAGGGCAGGCGCCGCCAGCCGGGCGAGGATGGCGCGCGCGTCCTCGAAGGCTTTGGTCGCGGCCGGCCAGTCGCCTTGCGCCTCGCGCACCGACCCCACGCGGACCAGGGCCGAGGTGAGGTCGGCCCGGCGGTCGGCGTCGAGCGGCTCGGCCGTCGCCAGCGCCTGGCGCAACGCGCGGCCCCGCTCGAACGCCGCCAGCGCCGGGGCGAACTCGCCCGCCGCCAGCCGCGCCGCGCCGACGCCATCCAGCCCGATGGCGAGATCGCGCCGGCGCCCGGCGTCGCTAGGATCGGCCTGGGCCAGGCGCTCGGCGACGAGGCGGAAGCGTTCGCCGGCCGCCAGCGCCGCGGCCGGATTGCCGCGCGCCGCCTCGACGCACGCCAGACCCTGGGCCAGCAGCGCCTTGTCGCGCTCGTCGCTGGCCACGGGGATGGCCTGGCGGAACGCGGCCTCGGCGGCCGGCAGGCGGCCCGTCCGCAGGCAGAGGCGGCCGATCTGCAACCAGGTCCAGACATCGCCGGCATCGATCGCCGCGGCGCGCCGCCAGACATCGAGCGCCAGCAGCAGGTCGCGATGGCGCAGCAGGGTGGCGGCATCGCGCAGCGCCGCCGCGGCGTCGGCCGGCGCCGGCGGCTCGCCGCCCTCGGCCGGTCGGGCGCGGGCACGCAAGGCATCGGCCCGCTAGCAGCCTGTCGGACTGAGGTGAACGGGCGAGAAAGTTCGCCCCGGGCGGGCCTCGGCGGACCGCGCGGTCGTGTCGGGGGCGTCCCGGCGATGTCTCGGGACAGCGTTTTGGCGGCTCCCGGGCGTCGTCGGTGGCCGGTCGT
>CAMDVZ010000345.1 GCA_945878895.1 Caenispirillum bisanense
GCGCTACGTCGTGCTGGCGAACGGCATCCTGACGACGCCTAAGCTCGCCCGCATCGAGGGCATGGAAACCTTCGAGGGCAAGGCCTTCCACACCTCGCGATGGGACTACACGGTCGACCTCCAGGGCAAGCGGATCGGCATCATCGGCACCGGTGCCACGGCCGTGCAGGTCGTTCCCGAGATCGCCAAGGTCGCGAAGGAACTCTACGTCTTCCAGCGCACCCCCTCCTCCATCGACGTGCGCGACCAGCGCGCCACGACGCAGGAGGAAATCGAGCGGTGGTCGAAGGAGCCCGGCTGGGCGCGTGCCCGGCGCGAGCGGCTGGCCATGATCTCCTCGGGACGCACCGCGCTCCAGGGCAACGACGATTTCCTGTCGGGCAAAGTCTCCGATTTCAAGGAGCGCAAGCAGCACGAGAAGCCGCTCGCCCCGGAGGAGATGATCCGGCGGCAGCTCGATTCGAATTTCCGCATCATGGAGCAGATCCGCGCCCGGGTGGACGCCATCGTCAAGGATCCCAAGACCGCGGCGGCGCTCAAGCCCTACTACCCCTACGGCTGCAAGCGGCCGACTTTCCACGACGAGTTCCTGCCGACCTTCAACCTGCCGCACGTGACGCTGGTCGATACGGCGCCGCTCGGCGTCGCGAAGATCAACGCGCGGGGCGTGGTCCACGACGGCGTCGAATATCCCCTCGACGTGCTGATCTACGCCACCGGCTTCCAGTGGATGGCGACCTCGACGTTCAACATGATCACCGGTCGCGGCGGACGGACCTTGCGCGAGAAATGGAAGTCGGAAGGCGTGAAAACCTTCCTCGGCGTCCACACGCAGGGTTTCCCGAACCTGTTCATCATGTCGGGCCCGCAGAGCGGCGGCGGTCAGTTCAACTTCACCCGCGGGATCGAATCCCACACCGACTACGTGACCTGGATGCTCAAGACCCTGCGGGAGCGCTGCACCGGCATGGTGGACATCAAGGGCGAGCCGGAGATCGCCTACGCGGCGCACTGCCGCGACGCCGATATTCTCACCAGCCCGTTGCGCGACTGCATCTCCTACTACAACGGCGACGGCAACGCCGAGCCCGGCAGTCTCGCCTACTATGGCGGCCCCGAGAAATGGCACGAACTGCGCCGCGCCGCCCAGGAAACCATGGAGCCCTACGTGTTCGGGCCGGCGCCCGCGTAGGCGCCGCCTTGCGACCGCGGGCTCACTGCGGTTCGAGATTCAGGCTCTTCACGAGGTCGATCCAGACCGGACCTTCCTCGTCCATGACCTTCTTGAAGTAGACGCGGTCGCGCGCCGCCTCGTCGATGCCGAACGTGTAGATGAGCTTCTGGATGCGCTCGGTCTTGCCCGCCTCGACGATCATGTCCGAGAGTTTCTGAACGATGTCGTCGGGCATGCCGATCGGACCGACCATGCCGATCCAGCCCCGCACCAGGAACGCCCTGTCGGTCACGCCCTGCTCGTGGAAAGTCCCGACATCCGGCAGTTTCCGGCTGCGCACCATGCTTGGCACCGCGATCGCCCGACCGCTGCCGGACTGCAGCAGCGGCGAGACGGCCGCGATGCTGCCGCTGGCGCCCTGGATCGACCCCGACGCCACGTCCTGCCACATCGGCGCCTCGCCGCGATAGTGCACGGCCTGGATCGACAGTCCGTAGACCCGGTTCAGCGCCTCGGCGGCAACGTGGGGATAGGAACCGCCGCCATAGGTCCCGAGCGAGACGCGGTTGGCGCGCGCGTACGCGACGAATTCCCTGAGATTGGCCACCGGCAGCTTGCCGTTGACCACGAACGGCAGATGACCCGCGTTGAACCAGGCGATCAGGGCGAAGTCCTTGTCGGGGTCGTAGGGCAGCTTCTTGAACAGCACCTTGTTCATGATCATCGTCGTGGAGATGGTCTGCATGAGCGTGTAGCCGTCGGGTGGTGCTGCCTTCACCTGTTCGGCGGCGATGGCGCCCGCCGCGCCCGCCTTGTTCTCGACGAACACCGGCTGGCCGGTCTTCTGGGCGATGTACTCGCCATAGGCGCGGGCGAAGATATCGGTGAGACCACCCGCCGGATAGCCGCAGACGATGCGGATCGGCTTGCTCGGCCAGCTCTGCGCGATGGCGGGCGCCGCCAGCACGCTTGCCATCGCGGCGGCGCCATAGCGCACGACGTCGCGCCGTGTTGGACGGTTGATCATGGTGGCCTCCCTGCGGCGCGGCTCTTGTCGGTGGCGGTCGACGCCGCCCCGGTCGCGTCGGAGCCGAGCATGGCGCCGATCGCGGCGGGGGTAAAGCCACCAACGTGCAATGACCGGGAAAGTGCTTAAAGTAACCGCCGACATCAGCGGGAGCGGATACGTGCGAGCGGGTGAAATGCAGACCTTCGACTACATCGTCGTCGGCGCCGGATCGGCCGGCGCCGTCCTCGCCAACAGGCTGTCGGCCGACGCGCGCAATCGCGTGCTGCTGCTGGAGGCCGGTCCCGCCGATCATCCCTGGACTCGCGTCCCGATCGGCTCCGCCAGGCTGATCACCAACCCCGCCGCCAACTGGCTCTACACATCCGAGCCGGAACCCGCCACCAACGGGCGCCGGATTCCGGTGCCGCGCGGCCGGCTGCTCGGTGGATCGAGCGCGATCAACGGCCTCGCCTTCGTGCGCGGCCAGGCCCAGGACTTCGATGGCTGGGCCCAGGCGGGCAACCGCGGCTGGAGTCACGACGACGTCCTGCCGTTTTTCAAGCGGATGGAAAGCTACGAGGGTGGCGACGACGCCCTGCGTGGCCGCGACGGTCCGTTGCGCGTCACCAATCCCGAGCCGCGCGAACCGGTGTTCGCGGCCCTGATCGCGGCGGCGGCCGAAGTCGGGATCGCCCACAACCCCGACTACAACGGCGCCACGCAGGACGGCATCGCCATGAGCCAGGCGACCATCTCGGGCGGCAGGCGGATGAGCACGGCCCGCAGCTATCTGGATCCTGCTCGCGGGCGCGCCAATCTCCGCATCGAGACCGGCGCGCTGACCGAGGCCCTGCTGCTCGACGGCAAGCGCTGCATCGGCGTGCGCTATTCGATCGGCGGCGCCCTACGCGAGGCGCGCGCGGCGCGCGAAGTCGTGGTGAGCGCCGGATCGGTGAACTCGCCACAATTGCTGGAACTGTCGGGCATCGGCCAGCCCGAGCGCCTGCAGGGACTCGGCATCGAGGTCCGCCATGCCCTGCCGGGCGTCGGCGAGAACCTGCGCGACCACTACGCGCCGCGCACGCGATGGGCCATCGGAGCGAAAGGCTATACCTACAACGACACCGGTCGCGGGCTCGGCCTGGTGCGCCAGGCGCTGCGCTACGCGTTCCAGGGCAAGGGCCTGCTCGGCATGGTCGGCGCCCCGATGCGCGCCTTCGTGCGTTCGCGCGAAGGCCTCGACGCGCCCGATCTGCTGCTGGGCTGGGTGCCGATGCTGATGGAGCCGGGACCGAAAGGGCCGAGACTATCCCGCCAGTCCGGCATGACCTGCTACGCCCATCCCATGCGGCCCGAGAGCAAGGGCCACATCCACGTCGTCTCCGCCGATCCGCGCAAGGCACCCGCGATCACCTTCAATTTCCTGTCCGCGGCCATCGACGCGGAGCTCACCGTGCGCGCGATCCGCATCGCGCGCGCCATCATGACGGCGCCCGCCATGGCCGGTTTGCAGCCGACGGAAATCGCGCCTGGCGCGCCGAGGACCACCGACGCGGAAATCCTCGAGTGGGTCCGCCACGCCGGCGAAACCACCTATCACCCGGTCGGCACCTGCAAGATGGGCTCCGATCCGATGGCCGTCGTCGACGCGCGACTGCGGGTCCGCGGCATCGAGGGGCTGCGCGTCGTCGACGCCTCGATCATGCCCAGCCTGACCTCCGGCAACACCAACGCGCCAACCATCATGATCGGCGAAAAAGCCGCCGACATGATGCTGCGGGACGCCGCCTGACGGACGCGGCGACCTCGTCCGCCTTCAGATGAACTGCGGCACGCTGTCGACGCCGATGACGTGGCGGCCGACCATCTCGATCATGGCCGGCATCGCCTGCAGGTGCTGGCTGGCGGTCAGCGCGTCGCGCAGACGGCGCTCGAATGGGCCGGCGTCGAAGATCACCGCCGTGCCGGCGGCGCGATAGCAGGCGACGGACACGTCGGTCGCCTCGTTCATGGCGTGGGTCGCGGCGAGACGCAACCGCACCCGCGTGTCGACGTCCAGCCTGCCGGCGGCCGACGCGTCGTACACCTGGCACGCCGCCTCGTGCACGAAGGCGCGCGCCGCCGACAGCCTGGCTTCGAACAGGCCGATCTCGCGCTGCACGGCGTTGTTCCTCGCCATCGGATTGATCGACGCCCGGCTGTGCTTGCCCCGCGCGACTTCGGTGTAGGTCTCCAGCATGCGCCTCGCCAGTCCGAGCGTGACGCCGCAGAAGCCGGTGGCGTAGAGCAACGTGGAGCCGATGGGGTAGAGCGGACCCGTCTCGCGGCGCTCCTCCGGCGCCTCGCGGCATGGCGCGTGCTCGTCCGGCACGAACAGGTCCTCGACGGTGTAGGTATCGCTGCCCGTGCCGCGCAGGCCAAGCACGTGCCAGTCGTCGGTGATCCTTGCACTGGCGCGCGGGAACAGGAACGTGCGGTCGTCGGGCCGGCCATGGCGCACGTGCGGCGTGCCATCCGGGTTCTGCGCCGCGCTGTGGGCGCCGAGCCACCGCGTGTGGCGGCCGCCGCTGGCGAAGTTCCACGTACCCGTCAGCCGGTAGCCGCCCTCGACCCGGATTGCCCTGCTGTTGTTGTGCCGCGCCCCCCAAGCCAGACCTTCGCGCGCATTCCCGAACATCGCGGCGGCGGCCTCGCGCGGCATGGCGGCCGCCGACGACGCCGAGGAGACGTTGGACTGGTTGACGAACCAGCCGACGCTGGCGTCGGCCCACGCAAGGGCTTCCGTGGTCCTGCAGAACTCCAGCAGGTGGATTTCCTGGCCGCCGAGGCTGCGCGGCAACAGCAGCCGCAGCATGTCGTGGGCGACCAGTGCCTCGACCACTTCGGGCGTCAACTCGCGCCGGCGGTCCATCTCCGGACCGTGCTGGTCCAGCAATGGCTGCAAGGCGCGCGCGCGCTCGAGCGCGGTGGCGCGATGGACGGTGGTGTCCATGAAAATTCCCCGATGTTCCTGTTCGCGGACCGATAGTGATCCATCGGACCGAAGCGTCAATCCATCGCCGGCCTGCTCACGCCTTCAG
>CAMDVZ010000346.1 GCA_945878895.1 Caenispirillum bisanense
GGATGAGGGGCTTCGCGGCGTTGCAACGACATCGTCCGTTCTCGCGCGAAATTGCCGTTTGCGAGGCTGCGCAGCCCCTCATCCGGCGCTACGCGCCACCTTCTCCCTCGGGGCCGCTTGCGGCCCCTGACCTTCGCGGAGAGAAGGGAAAACCATTGCGGCAGAGCGATACGTTGGCGCCGGCCGATGGCGCGCGCCGGCGGGAGCGACACGGCATAAAGTCCAGGGATGCGAAGACCGCTCCTACGCCTTCTTCTCCCAGCCGCCCTGCTCGCCCTGCTGCCAGTATTCGAGTCCGTGCCCGGCGTCCCGATACGCCTTCCAGCGTACCCGCGCCGCGGTCACCGCCTCGTCGTCGCCGCCATCGAAAATCTCGCTGACCCGTTCCCACGATTCGGGCCGTGCGACGCTCGCGCCATCGGCCACGAACAAAAACGTGGCGCCGTTGGGGTTCTCCTCGGCGGTCGTCAACCATACCGGCTGGCGCTCGCTTTTGCCGTCGCGGGCGCAGCCATGCGGCAGGAACGAGGCCTCTTCGTAAGTCCACAGATGCGCGTTGAGCGCCTCGACCCGCTCGGGCGAACCCAGCATCACGACGGCCCGCTTGCCCGCCTGCAGCGTGCGTTCGAGCAGCCGCGGCAGCACCTCGTCGAGGCCGCCGCGGGTGAGGTGATAGAAGCGGATGTCGGTCATTGCGATGCAACGGCCGCTGCTATTTCTCCAGCGTGTCGGCGACGAACTGGTCGACCAGCCGCACGCCATAAGCCGTGGCGCCCTTGGGCGTGACGTCGTCGCCCTTGCCCCACGCGGTGCCCGCGATATCGATGTGCGCCCACGGCCGTTCGTTGGTCACGAAGCGTTGCAGGAACTGCGCCGCGGAGATCGAGCCCGCGTCGCGCCCGCCGCCGACGTTGCGCATGTCGGCGATCTCGGAGTCGAGCAGCTTGTCGTAGGCGGCACCCAGCGGCATCCGCCACAATTTGTCGCCGACCGTGGCGCCGGCGTCGCGCAGCTGCGTGGCGAGCGCCGTGTTGTTGCAGAACAGCCCCGCCCGCTCGTGGCCAAGCGCCACGATGATGGCACCGGTCAAGGTCGAGAACTCGATCATCGCGGCGGGATCGTGCTTTTCCTGCGCGTAGGTCATCACGTCGCACAACACCAGGCGCCCCTCGGCGTCGGTGTTGATCACCTCGACCGTCTGGCCCGACATGGTCGTCACCACGTCGCCGGGACGCTGCGCGTTGCCGTCGGGCATGTTCTCGACGAGGCCGACGAAGCCGATCACGTTCGCCTTCGCCTTGCGGCCCGCCAGCACCCGCATGGCGCCGATCACGGCACCGGCGCCACCCATGTCCCACTTCATGTCTTCCATGCCGCCGGCCGGCTTGAGCGAAATGCCGCCGGTGTCGAAGCAGACGCCCTTGCCGATCAGCGCCAGCGGCTTCTGGCCGCGCTTGCCGCCGTCCCAGCGCATCACCACCATCTGCGACTCGCGCCGGCTGCCCTGGCCGACGCCGAGCAGGGCGCCCATGCCGAGCTTCGTCATCGCGGCTTCGCCCAGCACCTCGACCTTGACGCCGAGCTTGGTCAGCGCCCTGGCGCGCGCCGCCATCGACGCCGGATAGAGCACGTTGGGCGGCTCGCTGACGAGATCGCGGGTCAGGAACACGCCCTCGGCGACTTGCTCCAGGACAGTGAACGCCTTCTTCGCCGCGGCGGCACCGGCGACCACGATGGTCACCGATTTCAGCGTCGGCTTGACCTCGGGCTTTTCCTTCGTGCGGTAGCGATCGAACCGGTAGGAACGCAGGCGAGCACCGAGTGCCACGCGCGCGGCCAGATCGGCGGCGCCGAGCGTGCAACCGGCCGGCAGGTCGACGACCACCGTCAGGCTGGTCTGGCCCGCGGCGTTGGCGTCGCCCAGCAGCGCGCCGCCCAGCCCTTCGGCCGACCGCGTCGTCAGTCCCTTGCCGTCGCCGACCCCCGTCAGCACTACGCGCGTGGCGGTCGTGCCCTGCGGCGCCATGATGGCCAGCGTCTGGCCAGGCTTGCCGACGAAGCGGCTGGCATCCATCGCGCGCTTCAGCGCGCCGCCGGCCGCCTTGTCGAGCGCGGCGGCGGCGGCCAGCGGCTTCTTGTCGGCGGCGACGAACACGGCGAGGCAACCCTGGGGCTTGGCGGCTGAGTCGACGAACGCGATTTGCATGGTGATCCTCGGACGGAACGGACGGCGGGGACGGCGGGGACGGCGAAACTGCCACACGACCGGGGCAAAGGAAAGCCGCCCGCGACGCCGGGGCAGGGCAATCGGGTGAACGTCGCGCCGGGCGTGGGGGCGCTCTCGAACCAGCTCAACCCTCGCCAAAACGAAAAAACCCGGGCGCGCGCCACTCCCGTGGCGCATCTTCGCCGCCGCATTGGCCATCGGGGACGTTCGCCATGAGCGCCACTGGAGTGGCGCGCTCACGGACGGTGCGACATCGGCAAGGCTTCCCTCGATACAACAACCGTTCCGGAGCCAGAATGGCCTTCACCCGATTGCCCGCGACGCCGGGGGGCTGGACCGCGACCGGACGCCGGGCTACCTAGCGCACTGAGGCGAGGCGCGGGCGGCCCTGCCGCCCGCGTCCGCCATCCGGTCATCGCCCGCAGGTACGTCGTGCGCACATCCAGCCGTTCCCTCGTCGCATGGTCCATCGCGACTCTGCTCGCCGTCGTTGGCGGCTTCGCGATCGCCGCGCCCGCCCGCGCCCAGGACACCGCCCGCTGGCTGGCGCGGATCAACGACACCTACACGATCACCGAATACGATCTGGCCCAGCGCGTGCGCCTGCTGATGGTCACGACCCGCGTCCAGGACACGCCCGACAATCGCCAGCGCATCGCGCGCCTGATGCTGCGGCAGATGATCGACGAGCGCCTGCAGCTGAACGAGGCCGAGCGCAACCAGGTCAAGGTCAACCGGTCCGAGATCGAGGAGCGCATCGGCCAGCTCGAGCAGGCCAACCGCCTGCCGCCGGGCGGCCTGCGCCAGGCGCTCGAGAGCGCGGGCCTGAAATACGCGGTGTTCGAGGCGCAGATCGAGGCCAATATCGCGTGGGGCAAGTTCGTGCGGCGGCGCATGCGCAGCCAGGTCGAGGTCAGCGAGGGCGAGGTCGACGACGTACTCGCCCGCCTCAAGGCCGACCTCGGCAAGCCCGAATATCGCGTGTCCGAAATCTTCTTGCCGGTCGACCGGCCCGAGATGGCCGACGAGGTTTTCCGCAACGCCCAGCGCCTGCTCGACCAGTTGCGCGCGACGGCGCCCTTCGCGGCGCTGGCGCAGCAATTCTCGCAGGGACCGACGGCGGCCCAGGGCGGCGACCTTGGCTGGGTGCTGCCGGGATCGCTCGATCCGGCGCTGGAGGCGGCCCTGCGCAATCTGCAGCCGGGCCGGATCACCGACCAGCCGGTGCGCTCCGGTGCCGGTTGGCACATCATGGCGCTCGTCGACCGCCGCGCCTTCGGACAGGGTGGCGCGCCCCAGGAAATCCGCCTGCACCTCGTGCAGCTGCTGCTGGCGCTGCCGACCAACGCCTCGGCCACCGAAGTCGAACTGCAGACCAGCAACGCCCGCCAGATCATCTCCAAGGTCACCAAATGCGCCGACCTGCGCACGCTGGGACAGCGGACCAAGGGCGCCAGCGCCAACGATCTGGAGCGGGTGCGCGCGGGCGATCTGGGCCCGATGGGCCAGCAACTCAGCCAGGCGCCCGTGGGCACCGCGGTCGGACCGTTGCGGCTGGCCGATTCGCTGCAGATCGTGGCGGCGTGCAGCCGCGACGGCGAAGGCGGTCTGCCCAGCCGCGACTCCATCCAGCAGACCCTGCTGGCCACCAAGCTCGAAGCCGCGGCCCGCCGCGCCATGCGCGACCTGCGACGCACCGCCATCGTCGACATTCGCGGCTAGACCGTGAACCCGCCCGATGGACCGTCGAACCGGAAGTCCAGCGGCCGGCCGATCGGCGCGCCCGCGACGCGCGACGCGGCGCGACGTGCCATGGGCGCTCGTTCACGGAGAGTTTGCGCCCTCAAGTCGCCTCCCTCCTTGTGGCAGGAGTGTCCGCCGAAAGTCGGTGGCGACACCCGGAACCTGCCGCTGGAATCGCCGGCCAGTTGCCGAGGACCGAACGATCAGGATCGAGAGAAAGCCCAACGCCGCAGACAATTTCCCTTCTCCCCTCGAAGGAGGGGAGAAGGTGCCCGAAGGGCGGATGAGGGGCTTCGCGGCATAGAGACGATCCGGACCTCGAACCGGAGAACGTTTCGCTCCGACCGCCGCAAAGCCCCTCATCCGGCGCTGCGCGCCACCTTCTCCCCGCCTCCGCGGGGAGAAGGAAGAGTTGTTGCGGCAGAGCAATTTCCGGAATTCCGCCACGCGACAATCGGCAGAACGCCGCCTCGTCTCCGCGAGGCCTCCGAGGCCACCACCGACTTTCCCCGGACACTCCTGCCCTTGTGGGGGAGGGCTGCGATGGGGGGTGGTTCAACCCCTACGCAGCTTGGTGAATGCCCCCCACCCCAGCCCTCCCCCACAAAGGGGGAGGGAGCAAGAAACGGCACGTTTCGCCGTATCCTGGCGCCTGTGTCCCTCCCCACCGCTTCGCGGGAGAGGGCGGGCGAGGGGGAGGGCGCCTGCGAAAAATGGCGGACTATCAATCGATCATGCTGTTTCAACAGCCCCTCGCCGAGCCTGTCGCCCGAAGACGGGCTACCGGCTTCACCCATCTGGCGGTCACGGAAAAAGTGTGTGTTTTCGCTGGCCGGCGCACAGTCGGGGCTACAAAACCGGTGTCGTCCCGCGCTTGCCGAGAGGCCTTTGCGCGGTGGTGGTGCCTCGCAAAGTCTCGAAGAATCAAGGTTCCCTCGCTGCGCCCGGGACGACATCGGGGTTGCATCGCCGTCGCGCGCCGAAATGCGTGAACGCGGTGGCCTTTCTCGTCGGGAAGAACGAATCAACGCGATCCGCGCTGTCCTCGCGCCTATGGGGCTGGCCCGATGACCGAGCCATTTGCCGCCCGCTCCGCTCCGCTCGCCGTCACGATGGGCGAGCCGGCCGGCATCGGCGGCGAACTCACGCTGAAGGCGTGGCTGGCGCGGCGCGCGATGGCCTCGACACGGCCGTTCGTGGCGCTCGACGATCCCGATCGCCTGGCTGGCATCGCGCGTGCCCTGGCGCTGGACGTACCGCTCCGGGTG
>CAMDVZ010000347.1 GCA_945878895.1 Caenispirillum bisanense
CCGCCCTTGCCCGACGCGACGGCGACGATGTGGTCGACGCCCGGCGCCATCAGGGGCGCGGGCGCGGCTTGGGCGCCGGGACGCGGCGGCGGGGCGTGCCCATGGGAATGACCATGGTCGTGTGCGTGGTCGTGGCCGCCTTTCGGGGCGGCCTTGGCGGCCGGGCGCTCCGCGGTCATGACGGCGGTGACCGACTGCACGTCGGCGATCGATTTCACCGCCGATTCGCAGGCCTGGCGCAGTTGCTCGAGCTGGGCGCCGCGCGAGGGGTCGACCTTGAGGGCGAATTGCACGTGGCCGCCACGGGTGGCGATGCCGTCGATCATGCCGGCGGAAACCACGTCGGCGCCGCTGGCGGGATCCTTCACGCGCGACAGCGCCGTGCGCACCGCCCGTTCGTCGACCTGCGCCATGCGTTCCACTCCCGTGCCTTGATTTGTCCGCGCCGCGCCTCATATGGACGAAGCACGGTCTTTGGCAAGAGCCGGGCCCGGTTCGTTGCGCAGGAATCGTACCTGTCCTATATGCGGGGTGAGTTGACCCTGAAGCGCCCGTCGTCCGGGCGCCGTCGAAGGCGAGGATTCGCATGGCCTGGAACAATAACAGCGGCGGCGGCGGTGGCCCGTGGGGCGGCGGCGGCGGTCAGGGTGGCGGCGGTGGTCCGTGGGGCGGCGGCCAGGGCGGTCCCGGCGGCAACAAGGGGCGCGGGCCGTTCGGCGGCGGCAAGCCACCGGATCTGGAAAGCGTCATCCGCAAGGGCCAGGACCGGCTGAAGAACATGCTGCCGGGTGGTTTCGGCTCTACGCGCGGCATCTTGCTGGTCGTGCTGGGCGGGCTCGCCCTGTGGGGGCTGTCGGGCTTCTATCGGGTCGAGACCAACCAGCAGGCGATCCAGCTGGTGTTCGGTCTGCCGGGCGCGAAATCATACGGCGAGGGCCTGCAATACAATCTGCCCGCCCCGATCGGCCGGGTGATCAAGGTCGACGTGACCAACCAGCGCCAAGTGTCGATCGGCGGCGGGGTCGGCGACCAGCGCGGTCCGGTCAGTCGCGGCCAGCAGCGTCTCCAGACGACCGAGAACCTGATGCTGACCGGCGACGAGAACATTCTTGACGTCGGCTTCGTCGTGCTCTGGCAGGTCGGCGACATCTTCAAGTTCGCTTTCAACACGCCCAATCCCGACGAGACCGTGCGGGCGGGCGCCGAATCGGCGATGCGTCAGGTGATCGGACGCTCGCAGCTGCAATATGCCCAGACCGAGGGCCGCAGCCGGATCGAGCAGGACGCCAAGGAGGAGCTGCAGCGCATGCTCGACAGCTACGGCGCCGGCGTGCGGGTCACCCAGCTGCAGCTGAAGCAGTCCGACCCGCCGCAGCAGGTCATCGCGGAGTTCCGCGACGTCCAGGCCGCGCGCTCCGACAAGGACCGCAAGATCAACGAGGCCAACGGCTACCGCAACGAGATCGTGCCGCGCGCCAAGGGCGAGTCAGAGGCGCTCGTGCAGGCGGCCGAAGGCTACCGCGCCCAGGTGCTCAACCGCGCCCAGGGCGACGGCCAGCGGTTCGCCAATGTCTACGAGCAGTACGTGCTGGCCAAGGACATCACCCTCCAGCGCATCTATCTGGAGACCATGGAGCAGGTGCTGCGCGGCGCTACCAAGGTGCTGGTCGACAAGAACGGCGGCGGCGTCGTGCCGTATCTGCCGTTGCCCGAGATCCAGCGACGAATCGACGCCCCCCAGACCCAGCCCCAGGGAGCCACGCGATGACCGGTACCCGCACGATCGCGCTCGTCGTCGCGTTCGCCGTCCTGGCGCTGCTGCTGCAGCAGTCCTTCTTCATCGTCGATCCGACCAAGCAGGCGCTGGTCACCCAGTTCGGCGCCATCGTCGGCAAGGCGCGCACCGAGCCTGGCCTCTATCTCAAGATTCCCTTCGTCCAGGACGTGGTGCGGATCGAGAAGCGGCTGCTGCACATCGAGGCCGACGAGTTCGAGTTGATCGCCGGCGACCAGAAGCGTCTGGTGGTCGACGCCTTCGCCCGCTACCGGATCGAGGATCCGCTGAAGTACTACCAGGCCACCAGCAACAACGAGATCGGCTTTCGCGGCCAGCTGAGCAACCTGATCAACGCCAACATCCGCCGCGAGCTGGGCACCGTGCCCTTGCAGGCGGTGCTGTCGGAGCGTCGCGGCCAGCTGATGAGGGAAATCACCGAACTCCTTCAGGGACCGGCCCTGCGGGAGTACGGCGTGCGCATCGTCGATGTCCGCATCAAGCGGGCGGACCTGCCCAAAGAGAACTCCGAGGCGGTGTTCAATCGCATGAAGACGCAGCGCCAGCAGGAAGCCCGCCAGCTGCGCGCCGAGGGCGACGAGGAGGCCCAGCGGATCCGGGCCGGCGCGGACCGCGAACGCACGATCCTGATGTCGGAAGCGGAGAAAAAGGGCGCCACCCTGCGCGGCGAGGGCGACGCACTCGCCATCAAGGCGTTCGCCGACGCCTTTGGCCGCGATCCGGAGTTCTATCGCTTCTACCGGTCGATGGAGGCCTGCCGCAACGCGTTCGCCACCGGCACGACGATGATCCTGTCGCCCGACACCGACTTCGCCCAGTTCTGCGAATACAAGGGCGGTACCGCCGCACCCTCGAAAAAGTGATCGCCGGCGGATCGCCGCCCGTCGGGGCGGCGATCCGGGCGGAATCGGCGTCGTGCCGCGACGCTTGCCGACACCGTTGCAGGAATGTCACCCTCGCCGACGAAGTGGGACTTGTCCCGGAGGCGTTTGTAGCAATATTTGCGCCATGCGCGAACGCCATGTAACTCTTGGTTCTAGCGGGAATTTCGAAGCGTTTCGGCCTTGCTCGCCTGCGGAGTGGAGCGGAACCCTCGGAGGCAAGTCGTGATCTACGGCCAAAATCAAAGTGTTATCGCGTCTCCTTTCGTCGCTGAGTCGGCTGGCGCGCTCGATGTGCTCCGCCGGGTCCGGCGATGGCTGGTCGTCGCGAGCGCGGTTCTCGTCGCTTCGCTGGCCATGCCGGCGGTGGCGCGCGACGCGTCGGCCACCTTCGCGGATATCGCCGAGAAGCTGCTGCCCGCCGTGGTCAACATCGCCACGACGCAGGCGGTGCCGGCCGATCGCAAGCCGCGCGACATTCCCCAGGCGCCGCCGGGCACGCCGCTCGACGACCTGTTCAAGGAATTCTTCAAGGACCGCGCCGGTCCCCAGGACCGCGAGCGCCGGGCGACCTCGCTCGGCTCGGGCTTCGTCGTCCATCCCGACGGCTACATCGTCACCAACAACCACGTGATCGAAGGCGCCGACGAGATCACCGTCCAGCTGCACGACGACACGCAGCTCAAGGCCAAGCTGATCGGCCGCGACACCAAGATCGACATCGCGGTGCTCAAGGTGGAGCCGCCCAATAAGAAGCCGATGGCGTTCGTGAAGTGGGCCGATTCCGACAAGACCCGGATCGGCGACTGGGTGCTGGCGATCGGCAATCCGTTCGGGCTCGGCGGCACCGTGACCGCCGGCATCGTCTCCGCGCGTGCCCGCGAGATCGGCGGCCAGTACGACGACTACCTCCAGACCGACGCGGCCATCAACAAGGGCAACTCCGGGGGCCCCCTGTTCGACATGGCGGGCGACGTGGTGGGCGTCAACACCGCCATCTTCTCGCCGACCGGCACCAGCCTCGGCATCGGGTTCTCGATCCCCTCCAACATCGCCCGCAACATCGCCGAGCAGATCCGCGAGCATGGCCGGGTGCGGCGCGGCTGGATGGGCGTGCAGATCCAGGCCGTGTCTGAGGACATGATCGAGACCTTCGGGCTCGACAAGGCGCGCGGCGCACTGATCGCGGGCGTGACGCCGGGCGGCCCGGCCGAAAAGGGCGGGCTGAAGCAGCGCGACGTGGTGCTCACTTTCGCCGGCAAGGACGTCACCGACTCGCGCAAGCTGCCGCGTATCGTGGCCGACGCCAATGTCGGCGACACCGTCGACGTGATCGTCCAGCGGACCGGCAAGCGCGTGACCCTGCGTATCAAGGTCGGCGAACTGCCGGAGGGCGACAAGACGCTGACCTCGACCAAGCCCGGCGACAAGCCGGTGCCGCCCAAGGACGCCGACAGGCCCGGGACGGTCGAGCCGTTCGGCATGACGGTGTCGCGCATTACCGACCAGCTGCGCGAGAAGTACCAGCTGGCGGAGAACCAGAAGGGCCTCGTCGTCGTGGCCGTCGCCGACGGTGGTCCCGCCGCCTCCAAGGGCATCAAGCCCGGCGACGTGGTGGTCGAGGTGGCGCAGCAGGAAGTGACCTCGCCGGCCGACATGAAGGCCAAGGTCGAGGAACTGCAGAAGCAGAAGAAAAAGGCCGCCGTATTGCTGATCGACACCAAGGGCGATCCGCGCTTCGTGGCCCTGCGCCTCGAAAAATAGCCGCGCCGATACTGGAATGACCGACGGCCGGCGCCCAGCGCCGGCCGTTTCGTTTCGAGGTCGCCGGTGCCGGTAATTTTACCCGGATGAAATGCCGCGACCGGGATGATTTTACCCGGATGAAATCGGGCTAGCCGACCTTGACGATCAGCTTGCCGACATTGGTGCCCTTGAGCAGGCCGAGGAACGCCGCGGGGGCGGCCTCGATGCCGTCGACCACGGTCTCGCGGTGGCGGATCTTGCCGGCGGCGAGCAGGGGACCGACCTCGGCCACGAACTCGCCCATGCCGGCGATGAAGTCGGAGACGATGAAGCCCTCGATCCGCAGCCGCTTCTGGATGATCGAGAACATCTTGTCGGGACCGGGCCGCGGCGTCGCGTCCTGGTATTCCGAGATAGCGCCGCACATCACCATGCGGCCGTGGTTGTTCATGCGCGCGAAAACGGCGTGCATGATATCGCCGCCGGCATTCTCGAAATCGACGTCGATGCCCTTGGGGCACAGCCGGTCGAGCGCCGCGCCGGGTGCCTCCTTGCGGTGGTTGAAGCAGGCGTCGTAGCCCAGCTCGTCGACCGCCCAGGCGCACTTGGCGTCCTCGCCCGCGCAGCCCACCACACGCGCGCCGCGCAGCTTGGCCAACTGGCCGGCCAGCTGGCCGACCGCGCCGGTGGCGGCCGACACGAACACGGTCTCGCCGGCCTTGGGTTGCCCCATCCGCACCATGCCATGATACGCGGTGTAGCCGGGCATGCCGAGAATGCCGAGATGCGAG
>CAMDVZ010000348.1 GCA_945878895.1 Caenispirillum bisanense
AGAAGCCGCGGCCGGCCCCGACCTGGGGCGGCGGGGGCGGCTGGCTGACGCCGAACTTGGCCGAGATGACGCCCATCAGACGGTCGATCGGGCTGCCTTGCTGGGTCGCCGACGTGAAGTAGACGCCGCGCAGGCTGAGCCGGTTGGCGAAGCGCGAATCGTCGAACGTCTCCTTGAGAAGGTCGTCGATGATCAGGCCCAGCGAGGCGAACTGCGGCGGAAAGCCGAAGATCAGCGTGCGGCGGCCGAGATCGCGCTCCTGCTGCAACCGGTCCAGCACCCGGCTCCGCTCGCGTTCGACCAGCCGGTCGAACAGCGGTCCGAACTTGCCCTGCGGCCCCTCGCCGCCCGACACCGCCATCGGGAAGGACAGGCCGAGCACCTGCTCGCGGCCCTCGCGGTCGAGATCGTCGAAGAACTCGACGAAGCCGGCGATCATGTCGAGCTTGGTCAGCACGATGTAGATCGGCAGCGTGATGCCGAAGGTTTCCTGTAGCTCGATCAGGCGCGTGCGCACCGCGCGGGCGTGCGCCACGCGCTGGTCGTGCGTGGTGGCCAGCAATTCGGGCACGCCGAACACCACGAGGATGCCGTTGAGGGGCTGCTTCGGACGCGTGCCCTTGAGCAGCTGGAGGAAATTGTTCCAGCCCGCGTTGTCGATCGTGGCGTCGCTGTCCTGCGTGGTGTAGCGACCGGCGGTGTCGAGGATGACGGCGCGCTCGGTGAACCACCAGTCGCAGTTGCGCGTGCCGCCGACGCCGCGCAGCGCCTGGGCGCCGTGCCGCTCGGCCAGCGGAAAGCGCAGGCCGGAGTTGAGCAAGGCAGTCGTCTTGCCGGCGCCCGGTGGCCCGATGATGGCGTACCACGGCAATTCATAGACCGTCTGTCCGCCCTTCGACTTCAGCGTCTGGTTGAGATCGACGACGGCGGCCTTGAGTCGCTCCTCGAGCTGGGCCCGTTCGGAGCCGATGGCATCGGCCGTCGGATCGCGCGGCTCGGAGGCGCCGGACATGCCCGCGACGAGCTTCTTCTCCTTGGAGCGGCGGCGCAGCGAGCCGACCAGCAGCACGATGCCGACGATCAGCCAGATGCCACCGACGATCGATGCCCGCACGATCCATGAATCGAGGAAGCCGATCCCGGTCAGCGGCCCGCCGAACCAGACGATCAGGCTGAGGACAAACGCCCCCAGCGGCCACAGGAACCACCGGCTCAGCAACACTCTCGACACCGCCGACATGACTTCACTCCCGTTCCAGCAGACGCGCCTATTCGGCGCGCTCCAGCACGATCTCGATACGGCGATTGCGCGCCTGCCCGTCCGCCGTGGCGTTGCTGGCCACCGGTTCCGAGTCCGCTTTCGCCAACGCCACAAACCGCGACCGGTCGCCGGCCGCGTTGGCCAGCGCCGCCAGCGCCGCGTCGCTGCGCGCCTTCGACAGCGCGAGGTTGTTCGGAAAACGCAGCGTGGCGATCGGCACGTTGTCGGTATGTCCACTGACGATCACGCGGCCCGGCTCGTTGCGCAATTCGGTCCCGATTCTTACCAGGAGACCATCGAGCTCGGGTCGCAACGTCGCTTCGCCGGACGGGAACATGTCCCTGAAATTGATGACGATCTTCATCGCGCGGCCGTTGTCGTCGACCGCGACCTTGCCCGCCGCGATCTCCTTGTCGAGGAACTGGCGGAACTTGACCGCCGTGGCAAGTGGCGGCGGCGGCGGCGGCGGCGGCGGTTGACGGGCGCTGATCGGAAGCCTGATCTCGCGCAACGGCAACAGCTGGGCGGATTTCGCGTCGGGGCCCTCGGCGCGCACCGACAGCAGCATCAGCAACCCGCAGAACGCCAGGAACGCGACGCCCGCGGCGAGCGCCGCCACGACCCACACCGGCACCGTGCGCTTCTGGCCGCGGGCGGGCGCGTCGACGCCCTTCCAGTCGGGCGACAGCTCGCGCTCCAGCGGTCCAGCGACGTTGCGCAGTGCCTGCCATACCTTCTCGCGCACGACGGCATGCTCGGCGGGGCCACGCTGGTGGATGCGGTAGCGCCCCTCGAAGCCAAGCGACAGGCATTCGTACATCATCTGGAGCACCGGCCGGTTGGCCGCCGGCGCCTCCATCATCTTGGCGAGGTAGGCATAGAACCGCTCGCCGCCCTCGACGTCCTTGTGGAACTCGTTGACCATGGTGCGGTTGCGCCAGTCGCTGTGGGCGCCCCACGGCGTGTTCATCACCACGTCGTCGACCGTCGCGGACAACGCGTAATGGGCGGCCCGCAACATTTCCGGCTGCGCCCCGGCCTCGCGCCCGGCGCGCGCGTAGGTGTGCAGTTCGCGGAACACCCGATCGCGCACCGAGGCGACATTGACGTTCGACCCGGTGTTGCGCAGGCGCGCCACGAGGCCAAGCAACGGCACGGCCGCGGCGGCGAGCGGCGAGCCCATGCCCCTGATCAGGTCGTTCATGTCGATGGGCGGGCCGGCCGACCTGGCCTGGGTCGCGGCGGCCAGCGATGGCCGCGCCTCGGCGGCAGGCGCCGACGCGGCCGGCGGCTGCGGTGCGAACGGACCCGGAGCGGCGGGACGCGGCCGAGCCTGGCTGTTGCCGATGACGGTGCGCTCGCCCGCGCCGCTGTCGCCGAACGGGTCGTTGGTGTTGCCGGCGGGACTCATTGGTGTCCTCCTCGTCCAGCTAGGCTTGCGTGCGGATGGCCCACAACTCCATCTGGAGCTTGGGCCACTGGTCGCCGACATGGATCGCGATGCCGCCCGAGTTGGCCAGCGCGCGGAAGTACTCGCTCGACCGATCGAGCTCGAAGTAGACCGTGTTGGCGCTGAAAGGCAGCTGCGGCGGCGCCACCGGCAACGGCGCGATCTTGATGCCCGGCAGCGCCACGTTGACCAGCTGGGCGATCTGCTCGACCGGTCCCATCTTGATGCTGGCGGGGAAAGCGCGGCGCATGTTGTCGGGCGTCACCTCGGCACGCGCCGTCAGCACGAACGCCGCGGTGCGCAGCAGCGTCTTGTCCTGGATGATGCCGACATGGACATTGAAGCGGCGCTCCTGCAGCGGGATCTGCACCGCGCCGGTCTCCAGCACCGCGGACAGGAACTGGCGCAACGCCGAGATCACCGGCTCGTACACCTTCTGCAGATCGTCGTGCCGGTACGCGGGAAATTCCGGGGGCCGCCGTTTCTGGGTCGTGAAGGTCGACAATTCGCCGGCCGCGCCCACGAGATGGGCGAACCAGTCCTGCGGATGCAGCGTCGGCGTTTGGGCGACGTGGGCGGCCTGCGGCGCGTAGCGATTGGCGATCTGCAGCAGCAGGATGTTGGCCATCTCGGCGGCACCGCGGGCGCCGGGTTGCGCCAGCCGCGCGGCCAGCGTCTCGGCGCGGTTGTGCAGCAGGCCCTGCAACTCGATGGCAAAAGAGGCGAGCAGCTGCGAGGCCCCGATCGAGAGCAGCGGCGGGATGTACTGGTCGTCGATCATCACCTGGCGCGAGTCGCCGCGCACCTCGACAACGCGCGCCACCGGCAACGACGTGAATCCGCCGAGATCGCCGAAGCCCTCGACCGCGAAACGCAGCCTCGGCTTGCCCACATCGACGTCGGCGACGACGTCGCTGCCGACCATCGCGTCCTGGGCCTCGTAGCGCGACATCGCGTAGCGCGCCGCCACGGAGTCGCGATCGCCGTCGACGGTATCGGGCATGCCCGCGCGAGCCAGCGGCAGCAGCAGGCAAACCCGCTGGTTGCGGGTGGTCTCGGGAATGTCGATCGCGGGCGGCGGCTCGACGTCCTCGGGAATGGAAAACGTGGTGCCGTCCTCGAGCGTTCCAGATGCCGACACGATGCCGAACTTGCCGATCGCCAGCGCCGCTCGATCGATCTGCAGCGACGAGAACCCCCAGCCGAACGGGCGCAACGGCTGGGTCCGCTGGTGCAGCATGCGTTCGACATAGCGCGTCTGCTGCTGGAAATGGTGAGGGCGCAGAAACATGCCCTCCCTCCACACGACGCGGTTACTGGTTCCCATGCGGCCACCTCTCGCTGATCGTCCGCACCATTATCACCGATCGCTTCCCCGCGTTGGTCGCCACGCGCCGGACGCGCGAGCACCCCCCGATAGTGAGCGATGCCGTCACCCGAGGAAAGAACGAAATGTGAGCACACGCCTCAGCACGTCGCCCCGAACCCCGTCGCCGGCTCGCCGGAGGCCCGGTCACCGGACTTTCCAGAACTCGACGGCCGCACGTACCTGTTCCGGTCCGATCGGATCGCGTCCCGACGAACAATGGTAGCCACGCATTACCCACGCCAGTCCGACGCCGCGCGCGGGACCGGCGCGGGAAAAGGCGACGCAGTTGCGTCCGTCGGGCGCGTTGAAGGTCGCGTAGAGGATCGACCCCATGGCCCGCACCGGCGACCAATCGCGCGCGTTGATCCGCGTGAAGGTGCTGATCTCCGTCAACATCTCGTCCTCGTCGTCGGGACGGACCAGATCGACCGAACCGCCGCCGTCGGCAGGCACGATCAGCACGACGTGGCTAGACGCGGCCACGGTCTGGACGCTGGCCGTCCAACGCTGGAACCGCCCCTTGCCGTCGATGCCGTCGTAAGGATCGGACCTGTCGCATCGCATGCCCGGCAGTGGCTGTAGCCGGGCATGGTCGCATGTCGTGCCGAGTTCGGTCCACATCAGCTTGCGCCCCGCCGCGATTTTCGCGTCCCGCGCGACGTCTGCTTCGCGCCGCGTCGCCGCGAGCCGCGCCGCGTCCGCGTCCCGCCGGGCCTTTTCGGCGACGAGCGCGGCCTGCCGCTCGTCGTGCTGGCGCGCCTCCAGCAGGCGCTTTTCCTCGGCTTCCCGGGTCCGCAGTTGCGCCAGTCGGCCGCGCGCGTCGACCGCCAGCGCGCCGGACGGGAAGCGACCGAGAAACCCCTCGATATCGGCGATTTTCGACGACTCGCGGACGGCTTCCCACGCGGCTTTTTCCGCCGGCGTGGGACCCGTGTCGCGCAGCAGGAACCACCCACCTCCCGCGATCGCCGCCCCGAGCACCAGCCCGACGAGCACCGCGAAGATCGTCTTGCCGGCGCCGGGATGCGCCGACGCGGCCACGCGGCGGCCAGACGACGGCGACACGTTCGGACGCGAGACCTCGCGACAGGCCGTGCCCCACACGACGCGGTAGCCCGCGACGTTGCGC
>CAMDVZ010000349.1 GCA_945878895.1 Caenispirillum bisanense
CGAGCGCAGCGCCTCCAGTCCCTTGCCGTCCCTGATCCTGGCTTGCCATTTGTAGATCGTGGTGCGGCAGAAGCCGAACGAGGCCATCACCGCGCTCGCCGTCTCGCCCTCGGCCAGACGCTCCATCGCCATCAGTCGCAGCGTTTCCAGGGACTTGTGGTCAAGGCTGCGTCCGTCGTGTTTCATGGCCCGATCATAGCGAGAATCCCAGCAAAACGCAACACATTGTAGACTACATTACTGACTGATTAGTAACTAGCAATTCCGTTCCGATACGCCCACCAAACGAATTGTAAGCTTGAAAGCGAATGTCGGACGTTGAAAAGCTTGTGTCGGCCCAAGTAAATGCGGCGCCGCCGCCGTCAAGCGCCACAACGCTGGGCGCGTACTGCGGGCCATTCGTAGTCGTGTTGATCAAGATTTCGCCGGAAACAGGCTGGCCGATCGAACTGTAGAAGCGCGCTTGTATATCCGACGTAAAAAGATTTTTATCTACCCAGCTGACGACGAAACCACTAGTCGTCAGTCCAGTCATCGTCGGGTCTACTTCGAAGCCTGATGTTGTAGTGTTTACTAAAAGCTGACCACCAATAGGCTGTCCAACAGAGCTATAGAGTTGGCCCCTGATGTCGGCCGTTCCTGAACTGGAATCCTGCCAAACTACGACGAATCCTCCACCGCTAACGCTTGATATTGATGGCAAGGACTGCCAGCCAGACGTTGTTGTATTGACAAGAAATTCTTGGCCAACTGGTTGGCCTGTCACGTCGAACATCTGTGCTTTTATCTCGTACACATCGCCTTCCTGCGAAGCCCATTAAACAACGAAATTCCCTCCCGTCAGAACACATATCGTAGGATCGAGCTGAAACGCCTGCGTGGTTGTGTTGACCGATATTTCTGCTCCAAGTCTATTGCCTTGTGAATCGAAAACCTGCGCAGATATGTTCGCATTCCCTGCGCTGGGATCTTGCCAAGCGACGACGAATCCACCGGTTGGCAACGCCGCTATCGTAGGTAGTGACTGCCAGCCAGACGTAGTGGAGTTTACTACGAATTCGCCGCCAATTCTCTGCCCATTCGGACTGAAGATTTGGGCAATTATGTCATACGACTCGAATGAGCCCGGAAGGTCGGTGTAGTGACTGGCCCACGCAACAACGAACCGAGCGTCAGCGAGCATACAAATCGTCGGATCGACCTGGAAGTCGATAGTCGTCGCGTTAACAATGAATTCACTTCCCTGCGCGACAGGAACTATTGCCATTTTTGTCTCCACACTCGCAGGCGGGGAAATTAGCGGGACACTCGCTGAATGGCTGTCCAGCACAAATGCGGCTAGGGCTCGTTTTGATATCTTGGCGGATCCTTAAATGGGGGTCACCGCAACGCCGCCTTCACGCAGTCGGCCGCTGCGCTGGCATTCGCCAATGCGGTACCAGAGTTGATCTTGTTCGCTTCCGCCATGGAGCGGGTGTTGGTCTCGACCTTGCCCTGCCAGTTAGAGGCAGTGGGCTTGTCCGCCATGGTGGCGGCATAGATCGCCTTGCCATCCGCGTTCAGCTTGGCGGCGCAAGCGTCGCCGGCGGCCGCGTCGGCGAAGGCGTGTAGCGGCGCGAGGACCAGGAGCGTCGACAGGCCGAGCGATGATTTCATGACGAAGACCTCTGGGTTTTGGCTTGTGGTCGGGATGAAACAAGGGAGCGGGCCGGGTCGGCGCGGAGAGGGCACAAGGTCGACCCGAGAGAAGCAGCCGTCAGATATCCGGCTTGGCGCGACCGGAAGCTTTCAGATCACGCAGGCACTGCCCAAAGGCTCTTTCCGATCTGGTGCCGGGACCCATACCGAGCTTGTCGCAGACGTCGGCCGCTTCCGTCCGGGTGTTGATTTCGTATGCCTTGACGGGCGGAGGCGTTTGCGCGCCGGCCGCACCTGCGGCGATCAACAGCGCAATTCTCGCCGCGATACGAGCAATCAATCCAGCCATTCTGCGTTCCTCCGGGAAGTTCGCGACGACTCGGGCGCGGCGATCGACAAGACGAGGGAATCTTCTGCCGCTCTCGCTTTCGATTAGCCCCCTGCATTTTTCATAGTCAGACCATGCGCAAGGCTGAATTGCGCAAAAGACATGACAAAACCCAGTCGCGCCATCTATCCTGGCGCGCGATTTGCTTGGACTGCAAAAAAGAGAATCCGGACACGTCGCCCCAGCTACTCCGCGGCCCGAGCGGCGTCGCGGCGGCTCTCGGCGACGGCGCGCACGGCGGACTACCGGAGCCAACGCCAGTCGATTTGCCGGCGAATTTTCCCTGGGCGTGTCCACCAGTCGACGCGCCGGCGACGAGCAACGCCAGCATCGTCCCGTGCCACGGTGTTTTGATCATCGACGAAATTCCCACGCACCCAGTCGCGACGGTCAGGTTCACCGACCGCACCGGCGCGAGCGCTTTCGCCGACACAGCCCCTGGTGGGGAAAAACGTATGATTCTATCGATAGACGCTCAATCCCTACAAACGTAGGTGGCGCAATCTGGTCGCCGCGATCTCCGGCGTCGCCGCGTCAGAGCGCGATGTAGCCGCGCAGCAACGCCAGTGCCGTGGCGTGCGTCTTGTTGTTCACGTCGAGTTTGCGGCACACGCGCTCGATGTGATCCTTCACGGTCTGATGCGACACGGCGAGGATTTCCGAAATCTCCCAGGCCGTTTTGCCGCGCGCCGTCCAGGCCATGATCTCGGTTTCGCGGGGCGTCAGGCGCGTCGGAGTGGCGCCCGCGGCCGGAACCGCGACGTCGATCACCTTCTCGTGCGTATAGATCGCGATCAGCTGCAGTTCGTAGCGGTACCGGGCGAAGCGGCGGGCGAACTCGTCGTCGCTCGTCCTGTCGGCGACGGCCACGTAAGCGCGGGCGTTTCCGGGGCCGTGTACGGGAATGCTGGCGCCCGCCCAGATCCCGGCATCGCGGCTCTCGTTGACGATCGCGGCTTGTCGCGCCGAAAGGCGGGGCGACCGGGTGGCGTCGGTCCAGAGAAACGGGAGCAGTTTCGTCGGCAAAATCTGGCAGACAGTGTCGTCCCGGCCGTAGCCCTTCTCGATGTAGCGCGCGATCCAGTCCTTCGGGTACGTCGTCGTATAGAGGGAGGGGCCTATCCCGCTGGGTGGACGGAGAAGCTCGTAGGTGTGGTACTGGAAGCCGATTCTCTCGACGGCTCTTCCGAGGCACCCAAACGCGCCTTCGATATCCGGCGCGTCCCGGAGTTCGAGAATGAACCGGTCAAGATGGGTGAGGTCGCTCATGGAGGCGTGGCGGTCACGGCGGTAAGCAAGGTGGAAAAGTAGAGGTGAATCATCGAATTTTCAATAGAACATCGCGCGACGGACCTCGCTTTCTTGTCCGCCATTGTATCGTTGGCGCGATGAAAGAGGGCACCGTCTGGGCGCTGTACGCCGGAAGTAACCGTCGTGGGCGCGAACCAGACCTGCCTCACAAAGCGCCTCCCGATGAACAAGCGGTGCCGACAAGGAAGCCCTATTCAAGGCGAAATCCCATCTCTACAAGTGTCGCCGGCCGCGCCCACATCCACACCGACGTCGACATCTCGGCGTGAACTGCATTCGATACCGATCAGCCCTTCCTGGATATAATTTAACCGTCCCGGTTGTGGACGCCCGGCGCGCCATGCGGTATCTTCCCGCCATGGCCGTCGCCGGGAAAATATCCGCGAAAGTTACCCGCAAGATCCGCCGCCTTCTGAAACAGGAAGTCGGCCACTACGCGTTGCGCAGCATCGAGATGAAGGTTGGCGAGGACCACGACGGCGATCCGGTGTTGTTCATCGACGCCTGGTACGATCTGAGTCTGACGCGGGTGGATACGATGCGGGTCGCCGAGACCTCCGGCAAGCTGCACGACCTCGCGCGCAGCATGAAGCTGACCATCTTTCCGCATCTTCGCCATCACTTCGACGAGGCGCAAAAGGTCGTGGGCGACCGGTGAGCGAGAACCTGGTGGCCACCGCTAGGCGTCTCGCCAGGGCCGGCACCGGAAAGCCGCGCCAGTCGGATTTGCGGCGCGCCGTCAGCACCGCCTACTACGCGGTGTTCCACGCCGTCGCCCGCGACGCGGCCGATCTTCTCGTCGGGGCGGGCGCCGCGAGCAAGCGGCCGGAATGGTATCAGGTCTACCGCGCGCTCGATCACGGTCCCGCCAAAGTGGCTTGCATCGGCGTCCGCACCGGCGGCGGCCCCCTGGCCTTGGTCGCGGAGGCATTCGTCGATCTGCAGATCGCGCGCCAGGGCGCCGACTACGATCCGGCATTCCGGGTCGACGGCTCCGACGCGATCTCGCACTGCGACCGGGCGGCTCGCGCACTCTCGACCTTGAGCCAGGTACCGCGATCCGACCGCCGCGCCTTCGCGGTGGCGCTGCTGTTCCGCAACCGGCGCTGACGTCGCCGACGCGCCGAGGGGTTGCCCCGCCGCCTCACTCCGCCTCGCCCGTCCAGTCGGGATCGGCGGCGCGTTGCAGACGCTCGGCGGCCAGCCGCGCCAGACGCAGCAGCAGGGCGCGGCGGCGGGCGGGTGGCAGGCGGGTGTCGGCGGGCGGCCGCGGGTCCTCGCGCAGGCATTCGGCGCCGAACGCGTCGGCGAGGATGACGCCGACCTCGGGCGGCAACACGTCGCGCGGAAAGTCGGCATCGACGGCGAAATGGAAGCGGTCGCACCAGGCCAGATAGTCGGGCCATTTGGCGTCGGCGAGGAAATCCGCGAGGCTCGACTTGATCTCGACGATGACGATCTCGCCCTCGGGGCCGATCGCCACCACGTCGGCGCGGCGGCCATCGGCCAGCGGCACTTCCAGCACCGGCGCGAGGCCGCGCGCCCGCAGAAGGCGGCAGACGCCGCGCGCGATGGCCCTGGTGCGGGCGGGACGGTCGAGTTCGGGGACGCTCACGGTCGGCCCGATATCGATGGCGGGCGGCGGGGCGCTGGACGTGGACGTCGGCGGCGGTTCGGGACGGCGTGGCGCGACGCGGATCGGCGTCCGGTGGCCCGCTCCGGCGCGTCCAGGGCAATCGGATGAGCGCCGTTCCGGCTGCGGATCCGCAGTCGGATCGATGGAAACCTTGCCGATGTCGCGCCGTCCGGGAGCGCGCCACTCCGATGGCGCTCATGGCGAACGTCCCGGGCGACCCACAC
>CAMDVZ010000350.1 GCA_945878895.1 Caenispirillum bisanense
TCGGTCCGAACAGCAGCAGGGCGATCTTGACGGTGATCCGCCAGTGGCGCTCGAACCAGGCCTTGCCGACGCACATGATGGCGCTGGTCAGGCCGAAGCCGAACATCGCCAGGCTGACAACGAGGGAGCCGAAATGGGCCCAGCTGCCGACCTGGAACACGCGCATGATGCCGATCTGCAGCGCGATGATGCTGCCGGCCACGAGGCCGACCGACAGATAGAACGACAGCGACGGGCGGTTGTCGAAATCGACGTCCGGCAGGAGGGTGCCGGCGGCTGGGCTTGCCATGGGGGAATCCGGTTTCTTTTTGACGGGAGCGGGTTCTGGAGCGCCCGCATGGGGAAGGATTCTACGGCCGAAACGGTACGAAAAAAAGGCGTTGGCGCCGTTCCTCTGCCTGTCGCGCTTCACGGTCGCGACACGGCGCCGAAACGGAAAGGGGCTCCCGTTCGGGAGCCCCTCGACGTCGCCGGGCCACCGGCCCTAGCGGTTGTGGCTGCCCTGGATCGCGCCGTCGACCAGCTTGGTGAAGGGCACGAAGGGCACGATCTTGCCGCCGTAGATGTCCTCGCGGGTGACCGTGATGGTGCCACCGGCCTCCTGCTTGACGATCTTCAGCACCCGCTGGGCGCCGGGCGGACCGACCGGGATGACCATCATGCCGCCGGTCTTCAGTTGCTTCAGCAGCTCCGGCGGCACGTGATCGATGCCGCAGGTCACGATGATCTTGTCGAAGGGACCCGCCTCGGCCCAACCGTAGTAGCCGTCGGCCTGCCTGGTGTTGATGCCCTTGAACTCTTCGTAGCCCGAGGCGATCGCCCGGTCGTAGATGCCGCGGGTGCGGGTCGCCAGCGGCGCGATGATCTCGATCGTGTAGACCTTGTCGGTCAGCTGCGCGAGAATCGCGGCCTGGGTACCCGAGCCGGTGCCGATCTCCAGCACCTTCTCGCCGCGCTTGATGCCGAGCGTGTCGGTCATGCGCGACTGCAGGTGGGGGCCGGACATGGTGACGCCGTAGCCCATGTCGAGGAAGGCGTGCTCGTAGCCGCGCTGGGCGACGCCCGGATTGGCGGCGGCGAACACCTCGCGCGGCGTCAGCAGGAACGCCCGCTTCACCTCGGCGCTCCAGAGGTCCTTGTTGCGCACGACCTGGACGTAGCGGTCCCAGCGCTGGGCGAGCCACTTGTCGCTTTCGCCGCGATTGGCCTTCATCCAGGCCATGTAGTTCTCGCGCGTGTCCGTCGGTGGCGACTTGTCGATGGCGATGGGCTTGAACTGGGCCGAAACCGGCCCGGCCGACGAGAGGGCCAGGAGGGCCGCCGCGAAGGTGAGAAGGGAGCGCCGCATGGGCTGTGGCTCCTGGGGTTTGGGGGCGTTGCTCCACGACCGCTGCCACGGCACGCAAGCGTGGTCGAGGCATGTTCGCGGATGGCGCGTTTGTATGCGAGAGAAGCCCTTCGCGCCAGTGGCTTATGGCGTCCAGTGAACCAATTTCGCGACGATATGCGGTCCGGTTGCGCCATCCCCCCGGGATTGGTGGTTCGTGGGCGCGGTCCGGCGTGGACGGGGTTTCTGCCTCGCCCGGGCTTTTTGCGCGCGCCCGGCGCGCCGCTATCGTACCTTTCATTACGGTGGACCGGCGCGACAAGCGCCGCGCGGACGATGCGTGGACGGGGCGGATGGGACGACTGACGGAACTCGCCGGCCTGGGCCTGCGCGCGGCGCGGCAGTATGGCGCGGGCGATGGCGCGCGGCTGGCGTGGCACCTGCGCGGGCCGGGCGCGGCGATCCGCGAGATCGCGCTGCCGGGCATGCGCCACCCCTTCGCCTTCCGGCCCGGCACGTCCGACGTCGCCACGCTCGACCAGATATTCGTCCGCCGGTCGCTCGACCTCGCCGGATTCGAGCAGCAGCGGGTGGCCGACGCCGTCATCCGCGGCATGGGCGCGAAGGCCCTGATCCTCGATGCCGGCGCCAGCATCGGACCCTCCAGCGTGTGGTTCGCCAACGCCTATCCAGAGGCGACGATTCTCGCCGTCGAGGCGGCGCCGGTGAACATCGCGCTGCTGGAGCGCAACGCGGCGCCCTATCCCAACATCGTGCCGATCCACGCAGCCCTGTGGCGTCGCGGCGGCAAGGTCGCGATCGCCGACCCCGCGGCCGAGCCGTGGGCGATACAAGTCGCCCCGGTCGACGACGGCGCGCCGGCCGGCCTGCCGGTGGTCTCGGTCGAGGAGTTGCTGGAGGAGCGGCCGGGCCTCGTCCTCGCCGCCGCCAAATTCATCGTCGAGGGCGCCGAGACGGCCATCGTCGAGGCCATGCCCGCATGGCTCGACGCCAGCCCCTACGTCATTTTCAAGCCCAGCGACTGGCGCGAGCCGTGGACGGGGTCCGGGCACGCCATGTTCTCGGCGCTTGGCCGTCAACCCTCCGACTACATCGTCAAGGAAGGCAACCTGTTCTGCTTCCGCCGGCCCCCGACCATCGACGGCGCCGCCGGCCGGCTGTAGAAGCGGCCCGCCACGGATCGCCATCCGCCCCCGGAGAATGCAAACGATGTCCCGCCTGACCCGCCGCGCCGCGCTCGCGAGTGCCTTGCCCGTCCTCGCCCTGCCGGCCATCGGTCGCGCCCAGGCCGCCTGGAAACCGACCCAGACCGTGCGCATCGTGGTGCCGGCCGCGCCCGGCGGCGGCACCGACATCCTCGCCCGCCTGATCGGCGTCCACCTGCAGCAGGCGTGGGGCGTGTCCGTCGTGATCGACAACAAGTCGGGCGCCGGCGGCGTGCTGGGCACCATGGAAGTCGTGCGTAGCCCCGCCGACGGCCATACCTTGCTGATGGGGAACATCGGTCCGCAATCGATCGCCTATTCGCTCTATCGCAATCTCCAGTACAAGCCGACCAGCCTGATCCCGGTCAGCAACGTGCTGGCGACGCCCAACGTGCTGGTGGTGCATCCCGACGTGCCCGCGAAGACGGTGCCGGAGTTCGTGGCATGGCTGCGCAAGCAGGACGGCAAGGCATCCTACGCGTCCTCGGGCACCGGCCAGTCGCCGCACCTCTCGGGCGCCTTGTTCCTGCAGTTGACGGGCGCCAAGGCCACCCACGTGCCCTATCGCGGCGCGGCCCCGGCGCTGGCGGACCTGGTCGCCGGCCAGACCCAGTACTTCTTCGACAATCTGGTGACGGCGATCGAGTTCGTCCGCGCCGGCAAGCTGCGGGCGCTGGGCATCACCTCGGCGACGCGCAACCCGATGGTGCCCGACCTGGTGCCGCTGCGCGAGACGATGCCGGAGCTGGCGCCGTTCGACGTCTCGGCCTGGTTCGGCACGTTCCTGCCGGCCGGCACGCCCAAGGCCGCGGTCGACGCGTACAACGCCCAGATCAAGGTCTGGATCGAGACCGACGCCACGAAGAAGCGTTTCGAGCAGATGGCAGGCTATCCGGTCTGGAGCCCGCCGGAGCAGTTCGCCACCTTCGTCGCCGCGCAGATCGCGCAGTGGAAGGCCGTGATCGACAAGGAAGGCCTGCAGCTCGACGTCAACTGAGGGCCGCGCCGCGGGTGCCAGGACAGGGTAAGTCCCGTCTTTGTGTACGCGCTCCCCCACGAGAGGGGCTACGGCATCTACGCATCTCCTTTCCGTCAAGAAAGCGCTGCGGTGCAGTAACTTCTTCCCTTCCCCCGCTAGCGGGGGAAGGGAAGAATGCACTGTGGCGCAGCGATTGGTCGGCAAGCATCGAGACGCGTGAATCCGGCAGCCCCACGAGGGTGAGCAGACCCGGGGGCTCGAATTCTCTCTACGCCGGCGTCCGCCGCCCTCACTCGTACTTGCGGTCGTCGGCGATCACCTTGCCGTCGTTGGGCAGGCTGCCCGGCGCCACGAAGGATACGCCGCCACGCACCTTGCACAGCGTCTGGATCGACGCCTCCACGGCCTTGGCGAGGTCGGGCGAGCCGCCGCCGGCCACTTCGGCCTTCAGGGTCATGCAGTCGGCCTTGTCGATCCAGTCGACCTCGAGCCGCACCTTGGCGAGCTCGGGGTGGCGCTTCTGGACCGCGATCACCTGCTCGGGATCGACGAACATGCCCTTCACCTTGGTGCGCTGGTCGGCGCGCCCCATCCAGCCCTTGATGCGGGCATTGGTGCGGCCGCACGGGCTTGGACCCGCCAGGATCGCCGACAGGTCGCCGGTGCCGAAGCGGACCAGCGGATAGGCCTTGTTGAAGGTCGTCACCACGACCTCGCCGACCTCGCCCTCGGCGACCGGATCGCCGGTGCCGGGCCGCACGATTTCCACGATCACGCCCTCGTCGAGGATCATGCCCTCGATCGCTTCGCTCTCGTAGGCGATCGAGCCGAGATCGGCGGTGCCGTAGCCCTGCAGGGCGAAGATGCCGCGTTCGTTGAAATCCTTGCGCAGCGGCGGCGGGAAGGCCTCGGCACCCACGACGGCCTTGGTGATCGAGGACACGTCGCGCCCGGTCTCTTTCGCCTTCTCCAGCAGGATGCGCAGGAAGGACGGGGTGCCGACATAGGCGGTCGGGCGGATCGCCTCGATGGCGTCGAGCTGCAGCTCGGTGTTGCCGGTGCCGGCCGGAATCACCGCGCAGCCGATGGCGCGCAGCGAGGATTCCATCATCATGCCGGCCGGTGTCAGGTGGTAGGAATAGGTGTTGAGCACGATGTCGTCGGCGCGGAAGCCGGCGGCATGCATGCCCCGCGCGCCCCGGAAGAAGTCGGCCTCGTCGGTGTCGATCTCGAAGATTGGCCCCGGCGACATGAAGATATGCCGGACGCCGCGCATCGGCACCGCCAGCATGCCCCCCATCGGCGGCGCCTTTTTCTGCATCGCGCCCAGCATCGACTTGCGCAGCACCGGCAGTGTCGCCAGCGCCGCCCGGCTGGTCACGGCAGCCGGATCGATATCCTTCAGCCAGTCCGCAAAAAACGGCGAGTTTGCCTTGGCATGCGCCAGCTGGACCGGCAGGGCCGCCATCTGGGCCCGCTCGCGCTCGGCCGGATCGCGGGTTTCGAGGGCATCGTAGAATTTCGACATGGCGGCGGTTCCCCGGTCGGCGGTGGCTGGCTGGCCGGCTAGCATTTCAGGCGCCCCTCGCGGTGGCAAGGCGGACACGGGCCGGCGCGGCTGTCCGACACACACCCCCCACCCCGGTGGTTTGGT
>CAMDVZ010000351.1 GCA_945878895.1 Caenispirillum bisanense
AACTGAGCCACCTCGTGTGGGATGGCTACGACGCCATCGTCGGGGCATGCGTCGACGCGTGGCGCTTCCTGGTCGGCGATCCAGACAGGATCCGGTCGATCGCCACGCGAGACTGGGCGTGTGTCAATCTTTAGGCGACTTGGTATGACTCGGGCCGCGACGATGTCGCGGAAATCGGCGTTGCGCGGATCGCTCAGCGCCACGTTCTCGGAATCGATGCGGCTGTCGGACGTAGTCATGATGGCCTCCGGTCGATTGGACGCCCTTTCTAGCGCACCCTCGGTGACGATCCCATGACGGATGCTACTTGCCGCCGGCCAGCGTCTCCGGCAGCCACAGCACGATCTGCGGGAAGAACGTGATCAGCATGGTGAACAGCACCATGATGAGGAGGTAGGGCAGCGTCACGCGCGCGATGTAGCCGAGACCGTCCTCGGTCAGGCCCTGGATGACGAACAGGTTGAAGCCGACGGGCGGCGTGATCTGCGACATCTCGACGACCAGCACGAGGAAGATGCCGAACCACACGGGATCGAAGCCCGCCGCCTTGACGATGGGCATCACGATCGGCAGCGTCATGACGATCATGCTGAAGCCGTCGAGGAAGCAGCCCAGCACCAGATAGAAACCGATCAGCGCCACGATCAGCATGTGCTTGCCGAGCCCGAGCCCGGTGACCCAGTTGCCGACCGCCTGGGGCACGCCGAGGAAGGCCGCCGCGCTGCCCAGGATCGAGGCGCCGAGCAGGATCATGGCGATCATCGAGCACGTCAGCACCGAGCCGACGGCGATCTGGCGCAATGCCGCGAACGTCAGGCCACCCTGCAGGCCCGCGACCAGCAACGCGCCGGCGACGCCGACCGCGGCTCCCTCGGACGGCGTCGCGAGGCCGCCATACATCGACCCCAGGACGGCCACGATCAGGAACAGCGCCGGTGCCAGGTCGCGCAAGGCGGCGATACGCTGCATCAGGGGCATGCTTCGCAGGGCCGTCTCCGATGCGGGCACCATCGAGGGCTTGAGCGTCGCGTGGATCATCACCCACGCCATGAACAGGCCGGCGAGCAAGATGCCCGGGATCGCGCCGGCGGTGAACAGCTTCAGGATGGAGACATCGCCCAGCACGCCGTAGATGATCATGATGTTGCTGGGTGGGATGAGAAATCCCAGCGTGCCCGCGCCCGCGAGACTGCCGATGGCGATGTCCTTGGAGTAGCCGCGCTTGAGCAATTCGGCGAGCGCCATGCGGCCGACCACCTGGGTCGTGGCGGCCGACGATCCCGAGATCGCCGCGAAGATCGAGCAGCCGACCACGTTCACGTGCAGTAGGCGACCGGGCAGCAGCGCGGCCCACGGCGCCAGGCCGTCGAACAGCGACTTCGACAGCCGGGTGCGGAACAGGATCTCGCCCATCACGATGAACAGCGGCAGGGCCAGCAGTTCCTGCGTCGTGAGGATGTTCCACGCGTACTGCGACAGCAGCTTGTCGAGCGGAATGCCGGGCCGGTAGATCGCCAGCAGCAGCGCGCCGGTCGCCGCCAGCGCGAGGCCGATCCAAAGACCGCCGGCCAGGGTCGCGAACAGCAGCGCGAACATCGAGGTGGCGATACCGCCCATGATCCAGTTCTCCGGTGGTCGTCTGGTTCGGTTATTCCGAGACCGACGCGACTTTCATGGACGGGTCTTCGATCGCCATGCCGAGAGCGCACTGGATGGTCCGCGCCAGGAATTGCAGGGCCAGCAGGGCCATTCCGAAGGCGATGACGGCCTGGGGAAACCACAGCGGCGTGTCGCTCGAGATCGAGGTCTCGCCGCGCTCCCACGCGCCGTAGGCGAAGCGCACCATCGCGATCGCGAGAAAGCCGGTGAATCCCGCGGCGATCAGGGCGCAGCAGCCTTCCATCAGGCGACGCGCGCCCGGCCCGAGCCGGCCGAGGACGAGGGTGACGCGGATATGGCCGCCGGCGCGCAGCGTCATCGCGGCGCCGAACGTGAAGCAGGCCGCCATCAGGTAGGAACTGTATTCCCACGCCACGGGAATATCCGCCGGCACCCACGGGAAGACGTTCGACAGCGCCCGCACCGCGACCTCCGCCAGCATCAGCAGCGTCAGCGCGACGAGGCATCCGGCCCCGAGCCAGCCATCGAGACGTCCCAGCGTGTCGATGGCGTCGAGGATGAAACGCAGCGGCTGGGGCGCCGCCGCGTTGAGGTTTCCGTCGTGTCCGCTCACGCGCGCTTCAGCTCGGCGAGGTAGGCCTTGATCGGGGCGGCCGAGGCCGGAACCTTCTTCATGAAGTCCTGCGTGAGCGACGCCGTGCGTTCGCGGAAGGCCTTGATCATCGCCGGCGGAATGTCGACGACTTCCATGCCGCCCTGCTTCAGGCGGGCGAGGCTGTCGGTGTCGGCCTTCAGCGAAGCGGCCCAGAAGTCGGGCTCCAGCTTCTTCGCCAGATCCTCGATGGTCTTCTGGACCGCCGATGTCAGCTTCTTCCAGGCGTCCAGGTTGACGTTCATCATCTGGCAAGACCAGGTGTGGTTGGTCGGGTAGACGTACTTCAGGAACTCCCAGAACTTGCCGTCGACCCCGGACACCGACGAGGTCGACACGCCGGCGACCGCGCCGGAGGCCAGCGCCGGAATGGTCTCGCCCCACGGGATCAGGACGGGCGACATGCCGACCGCGGCGAGCATGTCCTGCGCGTTCTTGTCGGGTACGCGAATCTTGACGTTCTTCAGGCCGTCGAGCGCGTCGACCTTGACCTTCAGGTGAAGGTACTGGGTCGGCCACGGGACCATGTAGAGGATCTTCTGGTTGTTCTTCGTCGCGATCTGCTCGTAGAGCGGACGCAGGTACTTGTGCATCACCTTCAGCTCGTCGATCGAGCCGATCAGGAACGGCACCGATTCCGTGCCCAGCAGCGGCTCGTCGCCGATCTGCTGGATGTTGAGCACGTCGGCCATCGGCACCAGACCGTCGCGAATAGCGCGCAGATGCTCGGGTCCCTTGAAGCCGAGCTGGCCGCCGGCCTTGACCGTCATCTCCATCGCGCCACCGGTCGCCGTCTTGACCTCGTCGGCGAAACGCTTGGCGTTGACGGTGTGGAAATTCCCGTCCGGCCAGACGGTCGAAATGTCCCACTGGGTCTTGGCCTGGGCTTTCGCGGCGCCGGCGCCGAGCGCCATGGCGACGGCGGCCGCGCCGGTTCCCAACGTCTGTCTGCGCGTGGTGTTCATCGTCAATCTCCCTGTCGTGGTGATCCCTGCGGCTCTCACTCGGCCGCTTTCAACGGCAAACCATACACGCCCGACGCCGTTTCCGGCGATATCAAACCTTCCTGCAAATCCCGCGCCACCGCCGCCGGGTCGCGCCGGCGCGGATCGCCGGCCCCGGCACCGCCCGGCGTCATGATGACCAGGCGCTCGCCCCGCGCCACGGTTTGCGCGCCCTTGCCCTTCAGCACCTTGCCCGACGTCAGGCCGACATAGCCGGCGGCACCGTTGGCGCCGCCGTCGCGGCCCCTGGGCGGGAAATCGATGCGGTCGTAGGCGGCCATCAGGTCGAACGCCATGTCGATGCCCGACGTGATCTCGATGTGCTGGCCGAGGCCGCCGCGGGTGACACCGGCGCCGCCGCTGTCGGGGCGCAGTTCCTTCTTCCAGAAGATCAGCGGCGTGACGGCTTCCGCGATCTCCACGGGCGTGCCGCGCACGCCCGAGGGATAGGCGGTCGCCGACAGGCCATCGGCGCCCGGCCGCGCGCCGGTACCGCCGTTGCTGGTGATGGCGACGGAGAAGCCGTAATTGCCACCGTCGCCGCCGGCCACCATGCCACGCACGTTGATGTTCCACAGGCACGACGTGCCTTCGGCCGGCACCCGGTCGGGGATCGCCTGGCGCAGGCAGCCGAACACCATGTCCGGCAACATTTGCCCGATGACGTGGCGCGACAGGACGGCGGCGGGCTTGAGCGCGTTGAGGATGCAGCCCGGCGGCGCGGATGCCGTCAGTGGTGCCAGCGAGCCCGCGTTGTTGGGGATGCGCGAGGACACGATGCAGCCGAGACCGAACACCGTGTAGGCGATCATGTAGGCCTCGGGCACGTTGATGCCGCGACGCGCCTGCGGATCGGTGCCGGTGTAGTCGACGTGGATGCCGGTGTCGGTAACGGTGGTCGTCGCCACCAACTTGATCGGGCTGTCGTAGCCGTCGATCATCATCTCGTTGCGCCAGCTGCCCTTGGGCAATTTCGCGATCTCCGCCAGCACCGCCTCGCGGCTGCGCTCGATGACGTACTCGGCGAGTTCGTCGAGATCGGCGAGGCCGAACTCGGTCATCATCTCCACGAGCCGCCGGCAGCCGACGTCGTTGCAGGCAGCGAGGGAATAGACATCGCCCTCGGTGTCCACGGGCGTGCGCGTGTTGGCGCGGATCATCGCCATCAGCGTCTCGTTCATCCGCCCGCCCTCGGCGAGCTTCAGCATCGGGATGTAGAGACCCTCCATGAACACGTCGGTGGCGTCCGGCCCGAAGCCGATGCCGCCGATGTCCATCAGATGGCTGGTGCAGGAGAACAGCGCCACCAGACGGCCGTCCTTGAAGCAGGGCGTGGTGAGCACGAAATCGTTGGTGTGGCCGGTCCCCATCCAGGGATCGTTGGTGATGTAGATGTCGCCGGGCTTCATCGTCGCCACGGGGAAGTGGCGGATGAAGTGCTTCACCGATTCCGCCATCGAGTTGACGTGGCCGGGCGTGCCGGTGACGGCTTGCGCCAGCATCCGGCCCTTGAGGTCGAACACGCCCGCGGAGAGGTCGCCCGCCTCGCGCACGATGGTACTGAAGGCGGTCCGCATCAGCGTCTGCGCCTGCTCCTCGACCACCGCCACCAGGCGGTTCCACATGATCTGCAGGTCGATCTGTCCGAGACTGTTCGAGGCCATCGTTCGATCTCCGGTATGTGGCTTCCGCCGCTAGTTCTTCTTGCGTTCCAGCACGATGCCGGCGGCATTGTCGACATGGGCGTCGAACAGCGCCGACACGAACGTCGAGGTCTCGTCCTCGGCGATCACCGCGGGGCCGGCGACGGTGGCGCCGGGCACGAAATCGCCGCGCCAGTAGACCGGCATGTCGATCCGGCGCGACTGGCGGGCATCGTAGAACGCGCGCGAGCCGAT
>CAMDVZ010000352.1 GCA_945878895.1 Caenispirillum bisanense
TGGGCACTCGGGTGAACGTCGCGCCGGGAGTTGGGGTGATCTCGAACCTGTGAAAACCTCGCCAAAACGACAAAATCCGGGAGCGCGCCACTCCAGTGGCGCATCTTCGCCGTCGCGTGGGCCATCGAGGACGCTCGCCATGAGCGCCATCGGCGTGGCGCGCTCCCGGACGGTGCGACATCGGCAAGGTTTCCCTCGATGCAACGACCGCTCCGGAGCCGGACCGGCCTTCACCCGATTGCCCTGCCGTTCCGCCATTCCTCGTCGCGCTCAGTAACCGGCCGCGCGGTCGACGACTTCCTTCAGAGGCCGGTCGTCGAGAAACCGGCCGAGATTGTCGACGAACAGGCGCGCGACGATCTTGTCGCGTTGGGGGTGCGGGCCGCCGAGGTGGGGCAGCACGATGATTCCCTCGGCGGTCCAGAACGGATGTTCCGCCGGTAGCGGCTCCTGGCGGAAGACGTCGAGCAAGGCGCCGGCGATCGTTCTGGCTTTCGCGGCGGCGATCAGGGCGGCGTCGTCGATCAGGTGACCACGACCGAAATTCAGCAGCCAGGCGCCGGGCTTCATCGTCGCGAGACGCCGCGCGTCGATCAGGTTTTCGGTCTCCGCCGTGGCGGGCAGCAGCAACAGCACGAAGTCGGACCGGGCTAGCACCTCGTCGGTACGGTCCGAACCAAAGACCTCCGCGACGTTGGCCATCGGCGCGGGCCGCCGCCTGGTGCCGATCACGCGCATGCCCAGCGCCACCGCGATGCGCGCCACCTCCTGGCCGATCGCGCCGAGGCCGAGAATGCCCAGCGTCTTGCCGGTCAGCGGCTGCGTGACGGTGTGGACCCACTTGCCGAGCTTCTGGTTCTCGACGGCTTTCGCGTAGGGTTTGGCGACGTAGAGCAGGGCGCCAACGATGTTCTCTGGCATCGACTCGGTGTGGGTGCCGCGCGCGCAGGTCAAGGTCAGGCCGGCCGGCAGATCGGGCAGCGCGATCCACGCCTCGACGCCCGCGCTCATCGCCTGGGCCCAACGCAGCTTCGGCATCGCCGGCAGCACGCCGGGCGGGACGCCGCTCGCCATCAGCACTTCGGTCCGCGCCAGCTGGTCGGCCGACGGCCGCTCGTTGCGCGGCACCGTCTCGACCGCGACCCGGTCGGCGAGGCCGGCCGTCGCGATGGCGTCGAGGTAGGCGGCGGTGGAGTCGGTCCAGAGCAGGATTTGGGCGCGATTGGTCACGATGGCGGATTCCTTCGAGCGGATGGCGTCGGGCTGATGGAGCGGCGGTACGACGTGGATGGGTCGGGGCCTACGTCGTGGCTTCCGCCGCCGCTGCGTCGCCTGGCACCGGCACGGTGAAATCCCAATAGCGCTGGAACCGGCCCTCCGGCGGGATCGGCAGATGCACCGGCACGGCCTTGCTCTCGACGATGATCGGGAAGCCACGGCGGTCGCGCTTGCCGTACCAGCGGCAGGCGTTGAGCGCGTCGACGATTGGGCGCTGCTCGCCCGTCGCGAGCGCGGCCTTGAGCAGAGGTTCGGCCGCCATGACGTGATCGACCAGCGACTCGCTCCCGGGGCCACCGAGCTGGATCGCCACCAAGGCGCGCGTGGTCGCCGCCCCGCGCCGGAACGCTTCCCCGACATACAGGCACTGCGCTTTGATCGCGAAATCCGGATCGCCCGTCATCAGGTCGAACAACTCCGGCGAGGGCACCACGCCCATCGCCGAGCGGAAGAACGCCGGCTTGTCGCCCTCCAGCACCGCCATCTGGCCGAGCCCGACGCGGGGGCCGAGGCCTTCGGTATTCTGCTTCGTCGGGCTGGTCTTCTGGCGGAAGTTCGAGAAGGCGCTCTCGTGGAAAAACACCAGCGCCATCGTTTCGCGCGACAGCGGCACGGCGGGATCGAGATGACGGTCGATCGAGGCCAGCACGTCGAACAGCGTGACCGCCTGCTTCCCCACCCAGCGATAGGGGGTCTCGATGCGCATCCAGTCGCCCGGCGCGCTCATCGCCATCGCGCCCGTTGTCGTCGGGGTTGTCGTTGTCTCGGTCGTGGTCGTCATCGCGGTTCCTTGCCGCCGAACGCGGACGGACGACCGTGTAGGGCCGGCGGGCGGCGTCCGCCAGATGCCAAACCATCGCCGATATCGTATAGTTTCCCGACCATGAGCGCCAAACCCCGCACGACCAAGGCTCCGGACGCGGCGAGCAAACGCGTCGGCGCCCTGTTGAAGAAGCATGGACTGCCCGATGGCGTCCACGGCTTCGAGATCGAGTACGGCGAAGACTCGGTGGGCAACCCGGCGACGTGGGTCTGGCTGATCGTCGACGACGATCTGAAGCCATCGAAAAAGAAAATCCGGCGATTCGTTGATTTGAGCACCGCGGTGACGCGGGATCTGTGGGCGGCGTTTCCGGATCGCCGGCCCTACGTGCATTTCCGGGCGGCGGCCTAGGCGGACGCCGTGGTGCTGCACCACGATCTGCTGGCACTGGCTCGGGAACTCGCCACGAAGGAGCCCAAGCGTCCCCGGCAGGCGACACTCCGGCGCGCGATCTCCAGTGCCTACTACGCGCTGTTTCACTCGCTCGTGTCGGAAGGGGCGTTGGCGCTCGCGCCCGCGAAGCCCGCCGGTCTGAGGTCGCGGGTCCAGCGAGCATACGCGCATGCGACCATGCGCGAAGTCTGCGACCGGTTTTCGAGAGGCGATGCCAGTGGCCTCGGTGCCGGGACAAAGGAATTGGTGACCGGTATCGTCGCGTCCGATCTCGTCGAGGTCGCGCAATCGTTCGGCTTGCTCCAGGAAGCCCGGCATCGTGCCGACTACGATACGGCGCGCCCTTGGCAACGGGTCGACGTTCTTGCTCTGGTCGCTCGGGTAGAAGAGACGCTCGTCCGCTGGCAGAAAATCCGCGGCACCGACAACGCGCGGGTTTTTCTGACCGCCATGCTGCTACAGAGATGGTGGGGTCGATAGCCCGGCCGACACTGCGATCGGAGGCGGGTGACCCCACGCGAAGCTCTTGCCGCGCCGACCTCACCCGATCTTCTGCGTCCGCGAAAACGCCATATACAGCTCGTGCGCCTTGCGCCCGATCGGCCCCGGCTGCAGGTCGCGGCTCTCGTAGCGGCTCACCGGCTGCACCTTGCCTGCGTTGCCGGTCGTAAACAGCTCGTCGGCCGTGTCGAGTTCGGCCGGCGTCACGGTGCGTTCGTCGACCCGCACGCCCGCCTCGCGCAGCAGCGTGACGGTGCGGTCGCGCGTGATGCCGGCCAGGAACGCGCCGTTGGGAGCGGGTGTGGCCACCACGCCGTCCTTCACGAGCAAGATGTTGGAGCTGCACGTCTCCGCGACGTTGCCCAGCGCATCGAGCACGACGCCGTTGTTGAAGCCCCGGTCGAGCATCTCGCGCACGCCGCGCGAGGAGTTGGGGTAGAGCGCCGACGCCTTGGCCATGGTCGGGGCGCTCTCGGGCGTCGGGCGGCGGATCGAGCGGCAGAGGCCGAGCGACAGGGGCGTGCCCGCGCGCATCGGGGAGAGGTAGACGCAGAGGCAGAATTTCGTGCTGTCGGGGTCGACCGAGATCGGGCCAGGGCCGCCCTTGGTGGCCCAAAACATCGGCCGCACATAGAGCTCGGCCTCGGGGTCGAACTTTCGCACGCCTTCTTTCGACAGCGCGAAAATTTCCTCGGCCGTCTTGGTCGGCTTCAGCCCCATGGCGATGGCGGATCGCACCACGCGCGCGGCGTGACGGTCGAGGTCCGGCCCGAAGCCCTGGAACGCGCGGCCGCCATCGAACACGATCGAGCCCAGCCAGAAGGCATGGTCGCGCGGCCCCATCAGGTTGGGGCTGCCCTCGTGCCAGACACCCTCGAAATACGTCCACGTATCCATCACGACCTCCACGCGACGGGCCGGGGACAGCCTGCCGATGGGGCGGAGATATAGCAGGAGTGTTGACCTGTCGGTGGGCGGGATTGTCCCGATTGAAGGTGGGGCATGCGATGACCGATGTCGTGCGCGGGGTTGCGATGGACGAAAATATAATATATAAGATTTAATAGGTAAATAGAATTCTGTTTGGTGAACAATGCGGCACGAGCGATGCGAGTGTCCCGGGCGCGCGAGAGGACGCGAATCGGTCGATGGTCGTGTCCGGATGAAGCCGCTTTTCGTCCGGGTCGGGCGAGTCAGGGGAGGGTGTGTCGCGGGACGGCGGGTTGTTTGTCGCGATGTATATCGAGGATTATCAACGATCTGGCGAAACGATGCTGTCCAACGACGGGACGCGCTATGATCGTCCCCGGTCGTGAATGGAGAGGTTTCCCATGGCGTTGCGTGCCCTGCGTTTTGGACTGTCGGTGGCCTTGACCACGCCCTTCGGCGAGGATGGAGGCATCGACCTCGCCCGCCTGGTGGCGCACGGCCGCGCCAGCCTGGCCGACGGCTGCGGCAGCCTCACCGTGTTCGGCACCACGGGCGAGGGCGCCTCGCTGGGCGTCGCCGAGCGCGAGCGGGCGCTGGGCGCGCTGGTCGGCGCGGGCATCGATCCGGCGCGGCAGCTGATCGTGGGCATCGCCGCGGCCTCGGTCGAGGAGGCCATCGCGCAAACGAGGGCCGGGCTGGCGCAGGGCGTGCGCGGCTACCTGCTGGCGCCGCCCTTCTACTTCAAGGGCGTGTCGGACGAGGGGCTGTTCGCGTGGTTTGGTGCGGTGATTTCCGGCATGGGACCGGCGGCGCGCGGCGTGATTCTCTATCACATCCCGCAGGTCACCAGCGTTGGCCTCTCGATGGATCTGGTGGGCCGGCTGAAGACCGCGTTTCCGGGCGTGGTGATGGCGGTCAAGGATTCTTCGGGCGACTGGGACAACGCCCAGGCGCTGCTGCGTACCCACGGCGAGCTCGACATTCTGATCGGCGACGAGCGGCGCCTGGCGGGTGCGATGCGGCTGGGCGCGTCGGGCGCCATCACCGGCCTCGCCAACGTCGTCCCCGACATGATGCGCCGGCTGTGCGAAGGCCACGACGCGCCGCTGATCGACGCCATCGTGGAACGGGTCCTGAAGCAGCCCGTGACGCCGGCGGTGAAGGCACTGGTCGCCCATCGCCGCGGCGATCCCGGCTGGCGCCGCGTCC
>CAMDVZ010000353.1 GCA_945878895.1 Caenispirillum bisanense
TCGCGAGGGCCAGAAAAGGCGAGTGTTTTCAATGGTCGGCGCACCGTCTGCAGTACGAAACCGGTGTCATCCCGAGCTTGCCGAGGGACCTCGGCGCGGTGGCGATAACTCGCAAAGCCTCGGAGAATTCGGGGTCCCTCGCTCCGCTCGGGATGACATCGGTGGAGTTCGCTCGGCAGTGCGCCGACCCTTTCGGCCCAAGGCTAGCGCCTACGCGCGCGGCACTCCAGTGTCGCGCTTGCCTCGATCCGGCGGACCAACACCGGGACATGCCGCGAGGTCGGCGCCGACCGTCGCCGTCTACTCCGCCGCGACGGGCAGGCGGGTCGGCACCGGCTGGCCCGCGAACAGGGCGGCTTTCGCGGCCTCGTATTCGCGCGCCAGACGGTCGACGACTTCCGAGGTCGGTGGCAAATCGGAGATCTGGCCGACGCCCTGGCCGGCGCCCCAGATGTCGCGCCAGGCCTTGGCGCCGGTGTTGCCGCCGGAGCCGAAATTCATCTTCGACTTGTCGGCCTCGGGCAGGTTGTCGGCGTCGAGGCCGGCGGCCGTCACGCTACGCTTGAGATAGTTGCCGTGCACGCCGGTGAAGAGGTTGGTGTAGACGATCTCCTCGCCCGAGCTCTCGACGATGCACTGCTTCTTGCTGTCGGAGGCGCCCGCCTCCCGGGTGGCGCTGAAGCGGGTGCCGATATAGGCGAGGTCCGCCCCGATGGCTTGCGCGGCCAGCACCGAGGCGCCGTTGGCGATCGAGCCCGACAGCAGCACGCAACCGTCGTAGAACTGGCGCACTTCGGCGACGAGCGCGAAGGGCGACAGCTTGCCGGCGTGGCCACCGGCGCCCGCGCACACCAGGATCAGGCCATCGACGCCGGCCTGGATCGCGCGTTTGGCGTGGTGGGTGTTGATGACGTCGTGGAACACCAGGCAGCCGTAGCGGTGGGCCGATTTTACCACGTCGTCGGGTGCGCGCAGCGAGGTGATCTGGATCGGCACCTGGTATTTTTCGCAGAGATCGATGTCGTGCTGCAGACGATCGTTGGAGCTGTGCACGATCTGGTTGACCGCGAAGGGCGCCACCGGCTTGTCGGGATGCTTCGCCTTGTATTCCTTCAGCTCGCCGGTGATCCGCTTCAGCCACTCCTCGAGCAGTTCCTTCGGGCGCGCGTTCAGCGCCGGAAACGAGCCGACGATGCCGGCCTTGCACTGGGCGATCACCAGGTCTGGATTGGATTCGATGAACAACGGCGCGCCGACGACGGGGATGCGCAGATTGCCTTGAAGCTTGGCGGGCAGGGACATGGGGAACGGCTCCGGACGGGGATTTTGCGCGACTTTCGGCCGGCGCGGACGGGCTCGCAACGCCGCCGCCGCCGGGGTTTCTCAGAGCGGACCGGGCCGCCAGTTGCCGTGGAAGCCGGCCGGCACCCGGCTCGACAGATGGGCGAGCGCGACGGGGCCTTTCGCGACGTCGCGCGCTTCGAGAATGGCGAGGTCGCTGCGGCCCTCCGCACCACGATAGACCACCGTCAGCAGCCAGCCGTCGCCTTCGGGCGCGTCGTCGGCGCGGGCCACGAACACCGGCTCGCCGCAGCGGTCGCCCGGCGGCGGCATCCAGGCCGCGGTGGCGCCCGTCGCGAGGTCGTAGTGGACGATGCCGTCGGCGGTCGACTGGCCGCGCAGCGAATGCGTGACATTGCCCGACACGATCCAGCCGTGGCGGTAGTCGGCCATGCAGAAGCGTTCGTCGAAGCGCGGGAATTCGCCGGCGCGTTCGTCGATCTGCTCTTCCTTGATCCCATTGGCCGCACCGGTCGGATCGATGGTCCAGCGGAACAAGCGCGCCGATGGCGGCTCGCTGGTCGAGGGTTTGCCGTCGGGCAGCGGGAACAGCGGCGCCACGTCGTACTTCATGACGTCGATCACGATCTTGCCGTCGGCGGTCTCGAAATGGTTCATCGGATGGAAGACGTAGGACGCCGGCGCGGTGATCCATTTCGTGTCGGCGATGGTGCCGCCGCGCGGGATCAGGGCGATGTGGGTGCCCTTGTCGGGTTCCCACGCAAAGGGCGGCAGGCCACCCATCGCGCGCTCCATCGATCCCGTCAGCGGAAACACCGGCAGGACGATCCAGTTCCGGGTGACCGCGAAGTCGTGGATCATGCTGCTGTAGGGCAGGTCGAGCGTCTCGGCGCGGGTGATTTTTCCATCGCGGTCGGCGACCTGGATGCTGGCGTGGGCCGAGAAACGTCCCTTCGAGGAATAGCCGAAGAACACCATCTCGCCGGTAACGGGATCGACCTTCGGATGCGCGGTGAAGGGACCGACCAGTCTGTCGCCATAGGTCTCGTAGCCCAGCGGCGCGAGCGTCGCGGGATCGAGCGCGAAGGGCGCGTGGGCTTCCTCCAGCGCCAGCAGGCGGCCGGCGTGCCAGACGATGTTGGTGTTGGCGATCGTCGAGTTCAGCATGAACAGTTTGGGGTCGGTGTAGCGGGGATTGCCGAAGCTGCCCGACAGGCCCTCGCCCTCGGCATGCTCCATCTCCCATTTCGGCGTCCGCACCCAGCGGTTCCGGTAGGAGGCGCGGGCGTTCTCGACATGGAAGGCGTGGATCATGCCGTCGCCGGCGAACCAGTGGTAGGGCCCGCGCATCGCGAACTGCGGGTTGGGGCCGTTGCGGTAGAGCGTGCCGCACAGTTCGCGCGGGATCTCGCCGGTGACGTGCAGGTGGGCTGCGTCGGCCTCGGCGTTCACCGGCGCGTGGTAGCCGCGCAGGAACGGATTGTCGGTGGGAAATGCCTTGGCCATGTCGGTCTCCCTGCTGGTCGGGAGATAAGGGTAACGCTGTGAATTTATAAAATCAAGCGGCTCCGGCGCTCGTTGTCCACCACCTGAAGTCAGGGTGCCGGCTGCTCCGGGGAGCGCAATTCCATGCGCAGGAACCACAGGTAGCCGCCGACTCCGACGCACATGATCAGCACGCCGCACATCAGCTCGACCATCGTGGCGCCAAACCACGCGAACAGCCATGTCGCCGACAGGTTGAAGAGCAGCATCGAGGCCGCCATCACCACCAGCCGCAGCCGGAACACGCGCGCGATCTCGGCCCCGCGGTAGGCCGTTTGCATGCGGGTGACCATCGGAATGAAGAAGAACGGCCCGCCGAAACCCGCGATCGCCGCGGCCAGCATCATCGCGGGGAGCATGGCGCCCGGTGGCAAGGTCCACGCCGCCACCGCCAGCAGGATGAACCCCACCCCCATCGCGACGTAGCCCAGGAACATCGCCGACAACGGACGTTTGAACCTGACGCTGCCGGCCACCAGGTTGCCGCTGACGTCGCCGACGCCGCAGGCGCCCATGATGAAGGCGTAGGCGGCGAGGCCATCGATGCCGAACAGACGCGGATCGTGGTCCTTGACCATCAGCGCGATGGCGAGCTGCAAGGCGACGCTCCACGGACCATTGACCAGCGCGTTCAGCAGCAGCTGGATGCCGACGATGCGCTCGCGCAGGATCAGGCGGGCACCGTCGGTCACCGCCTCGAAGGCGCCCCGCAGTCCCTGTTTGACGGCCAGTGCCGGCGCGTCGTTGTCGATCAGGCGCTGGCGCACGACGTACACGGCGAGGCCCGACAGCAGGAAGCCGATGGCGGTGACCGAAAGGAAATGGATGACCGGCACGATCAGTTCGAGCACCGCGGCGATCATCGGTCCGACCAGGCGCGCGATCCGCCACGTGGCGTCGAACAACCCGTTCACGGCCTGGAGCAGGGAGCGGTCGCGCACCAGGGTCGGGATGGTCGATTGCATGGCCGGCGTGAACACCATGCGCAGGCCCGCCAGGCCCATCACCGACAGCACCAGCAGCGGGATCGACACGCCCCAGACGTAGTAGCCAAGCACCGGCAGGATCGCGAGCACGGCGCTGGCGAGCTTGGCGCCTATCATGGCCCGTTCGGGCCGCCAGCGGTCGATGATCGAGGAGCCGAGCAACCCGACCGCGAACATGGCGCCATACTGGGCCGCGTTGACGAGGGCCGCCAGGTTGCCGGCGGCCTCGACCGCCAGCCAGACGACGGCGACGCGGAACACGTCCTCGCCGATCGTCGAGGCGGCCAGCCCCGACCACATGGTCGTGACGGCGCGGTCCTTGAGCGGGCGGAAGATCGGCAACATGGTCCGACCGATTATCGACCCAACCGCGCGCCCGTGGATAGGGGATTTCGTCGAAACGCTGCCTTGCGGCGCCATGTCGAGGGGAGGTTCGCGACATGCGCTGAAGTGTGAAGCGACGCCCCGTCGTCGGCGCGGCTTCGGGATCGATCGACACAGGGCGGTGGCCGCGCCGTCCGGGAGCGCGCCGCGCCGGTGGCGCCAACTTCGGGCGCGTGGCGCCGCCGCCGATCACCTTTCATGCCTCTCTCCCGCTTCGACAAAGTTGTCCGGGGAACGTTCGTCGACCGGCTCCAGCGAGTCGGGGTGGAGCGCCTCCCGGCTCGCGGTCGCCGCGCGTTCCGGCGGCATGCAATCACGCCGCCGCAACGACTCTGTCCTTCTCCCCGCGGAGGCGGGGAGAAGGTGGCGCGCAGCGCCGGATGAGGGGCTTCGCGGAGCGGCGGGCGGGCACGTTCCCGCGAGGGTCGACGCGGTCGTGGCGATGTCGAAAAGTCCCTCATCCGCCCTTCGGGCACCTTCTCCCCGCCTCCGCGGGGAGAAGGACGGAGTCGTTGCGGCAGAGCGTCTTTCCCGGCTGGCCTCGGTCGGCTGGTTCGCCCTCGACGCCATGCCGGCGCCACTCGCGGCGGCGACGCGTCAGGCGCTGGCGGCCCGGGGCGCGATGGCGATGGATCGGTAGCCGGGTGCGGGTCGCCGGCTGTCGATCCTCCGGAATCCCGGCAAGCCGACAGCGAACACGGCGTCGACGGCGCGGTCCTCCGGAGGCGAGAAGCGGGAAGCAGGTCGCTAGCAGCCTGTCGGACTTAAAGCATCGTGGGGGATGGTCGGGGATTCCCACGGGAATCGCGTCCGTATAGAATCGTGGGACGGCTTTGCGAAGGAGCGCCCCGCGATGAGCAACTTCCGCCCGACGGACCGCGAGACCAGCTATCT
>CAMDVZ010000354.1 GCA_945878895.1 Caenispirillum bisanense
CCACGACCGGCCACCGACGACGCCCGGGAGCCGCCAAAACGCTGTCCCGAGACATCGCCGGGACGCCCCCGACACGACCGCGCGGTCCGCCGAGGCCCGCCCGGGGCGAACTTTCTCGCCCGTTCACCTCAGTCCGACAGGCTGCTAGCTGCGGCGCTCCAGCCCGGCCATGAAGGCGGCCAGCTTCGGCGCCCATTTCGCGGCGTCAAGTCCGGACGCCGAATGACCAAGCTCGCTGTCGATCTCGACATACTCGGCCGACACCCCGACTGCCTTCAGCTTGGCCATGACGCCTGGCGCCAGGCTCGGCGGGAACACCTTGTCGGTGCGCGACAGCACGTAGAGCGTCTTCGCCTTCAGGCAGCCGAAATCCTTTTCCGCGTCGAACCGCACGCTCGCCTTGCGCAGCACCACCAGCGAATTGCCGTCGAACACTTTCGACCAGACCTCGGCGCGGCGGCGGATTTCCGCCTCGCGCGCGTCCTTGTCGGGGAACTTGTCCCTGAGTTGGTCCTCGATGCCGTAGAGCTTCAGCGTCGCGACCCGGATATCGGTCAGGACCGACACGATTCCGCCGTTGTCGTAATAGCGGCCGCCGTTCCAGTTTGGATCCTTCGCGAGCCGGTCGATCAACACCTGCACCGACGACGGATTGTTCAGCGACTTAGGCGCCGACACGACCGGTACGATGCCATCCATGAAATCCGGGAACGTCACGCCCCACTGGAAGGCCTGGACACCGCCGTAGGACGGCCCTGCCACCGCGACGAGATGCCTGACCCCAAGCGAGTCCAGCAACGCCTTCTGGGCCGTGACGATGTCTACCACGGAAATGTCCGGGAAGTCGGGTCCCCAGGGTTTGCCGGTCGCCGGATTGACGTGCGCGGGGCTGGTCGATCCGTAGGACGACCCCAGCATGTTCGAGGACACCACGAACAGCCGGTCGGTGTCGATCGCCCTTCCCGGGCCGACGAGGCCGCTCCACGAGCCCTCGGCGCCCGCGGCGCGTCCGGCCATGTGGTGGCTGCTGGTGTAGCCATGCGTCAGCAACACGGCGTTGCGACCATCGGGGGCCAGCTTGCCGTAGGCGTGATAGGCGATCGTCACTTCGGGCATGACGACGCCGTTCTCCAGCCGGAAGTTCTTCGTCGTGAACATCCGGGTCTGGACGTCTGACGGACCGGCCTGCGCCGACACCCTGGAAGTCGCTGCCAACGTGCCGGCAGCCATTGTCCCCGCGACCACGTCGCAACGCTTCATGTCCATGGTATCCTCCACTCCGGCCGCGATCCCGATGCTACGCCGCCAGTGCCCTGATCGCCGCATCGACTCCGCCGGCCTCGAACGGGATTTTCGCCGTCCGCAGCGCCAGTTCCACCGTCGCCAGCGCGCCCAGCAGCATGGGTTCGTTGAGATCGCCCATGTGGCCGATCCGGAACACGCGGCCCATCAGCGGACCGAGGCCACCGCCCAGCGAGAGATTGTAGCGGTTCACCGCGACCGAGCGGAACGCGTTGGCGTCGTGGCCATCGGGCACGATCACGCCGGTCACCGAGTCCGAGACCCGGGCCGGATCGGCGCAGAACATCTCCGGCGCCTTGACCGGGCCGGCGATGCCCTTGGCGTCGCACGACGCCCCGCCCGACACGCCGCCGTTCCAATGCGCGACGGCGGCGCGCGTGGCCTCGGCCAGACGGCGGTGACGGGCAAAGATCGCGTCGAGCCCCTCCTCGTCGATCAGCTTGAGCGACTCCTGCAGCGCATAGAACAGGTGCACGGGCGTGGTGCCGACGAAGCTTTGCGGCTCGCGCCGGGTCATCATCTCCCAGTTCCAGTAGTGGCGCGGCGCCGTCGCCTTCTTCGACAGGTCGAGTGCCTTCTGGCTGACGCCGGTGAAGGACAGGCCCGTGGGCATCATCAGGCCCTTCTGGCTGCCGCCGACCGCGACATCGACGCCCCACGCGTCCATCCGGAAATCGTAGCATCCCAGCGACGAAATCGTGTCGACCAGCAGCAGCGCGGGATGCTTCGCCTCGTCGATGGCCCGCCGCACTTCGGCGATCGGCGTTGCGAGGCCGGTGGCGGTCTCGTTCTGGACGGTCATCACGGCCTTGATCGCATGGCTCTTGTCGGCCGCGAGACGCGCGGCGACGTCGGCTATCCGTATTCCGTGGCGCCAGTCGCAGCGGATCGTCTCGATCTCGATGCCGAGATTGCGCGCCATCTGCTCCCAGCTCTCGGAGAAATAGCCGGACTCCAGCATCAGCAGCTTGTCGCCGGGCACGAACAGGTTGGCGAGCGAGGCCTCCCACGCGCCGTGTCCGCTCGATGCGTACATGAACAGGGTCTGCTGGGTCTTCAGCACGCGCTTCACGCCGGCATGGCAGTAGCGGTGGATATCCATGAACTCGTCGCTCAGGAAGTCCAGCGTGGCGCGATCCATCGCCCGCAACACGCGATCGGGAATGTTGGTCGGACCTGGATTCTGGAAAAACTGGCGGCCCCGAGGCTTGGCGTTCACGCGACTGCTCCTGACGAACGATTGATCGGTCCACACTATGACGGCCCGCGCCATCTGTCATCCGGCGCTCAGGCGCGGCCATCGGGCGAACACGGTTGCGGGCGATGTCGCTACGACGCCCCGGTCGGAGCGAGTCCACGGCCGGATACTGGCCGGTCGCGCGCAGCGTTCGAAGCTGTTGCGGCATTCACCCGATTGCCTTTCCGATGGCGGCAAACATCTTGACAAACTCAGATTGAAAATGTATATTAGGCATTACAAAGAAGTCGAAACCAATTCCGCGAAAGGCGATACTCTGCGACCGTACGATGTCAGCGCCACGACTCCCATGCGCCGGAGGTCTTCTCTGCTTCAAGCCGCCGGTACATACACCTGTATGTCCGGCGACTGTCGTCGTCCGTCCCGCACGTCGCCCCCTTGTCCGGGCGCCGTCCGGTGCTTGTCCGACCAGGGGGCGATCTTGTCCGGCCGATCGCCGCCGTGTCTGGCCTTGTCCGGGGTCTGTCCGGCTGAATCGTCGGGGTGGGGGGTGTGAACCGGACAACGACGCAACCAGGCGAGCGTCATCGCGGGCAATCGGCGCGCCGGCCCGTGGCCGCGGCGGGTCGAACATCCGGCCGAAGATGGAAGGCACGATGCGAGGGCACCGTTGCTCCGATCGTCTAGCTCGCGCTGACCGTCGGCGAGCATGACGGAAACTCGTCCCATCGACGCTTCGGTCTCGCCGCCGTCGCGCTATAGTGCGCCATCCATCCCGAGGAGACCCGTCATGACCTATCAACCCAAGTACGGCTTCGAGACACTCTCGATCCACGCCGGCGCCGCGCCGGACCCGTCGACCGGATCGCGCGCCCTGCCGATCCACCAGACCACGGCCTATGTGTTCGAGGATGCCGACCACGCGGCGGCGCTCTTCAACCTCCAGACCGTCGGCTTCATCTATTCGCGCCTGACCAACCCGACGACGGCGGCGCTGGAAGCACGTCTGGCGGCGCTCGAAGGCGGCCGCGGCGCCATCGTGGCGGCGTCCGGTCACGCCGCCCAGGTTCTGGCACTGTTCCCGCTGATGGAACCGGGCTGCGAGGTGGTTTGCGCCACCAAGCTCTATGGCGGCTCGATCCAGCAGATGAAGAACACCTACCCGAAGTTCGGCTGGAAGGCTGTGTTCGTGGACGCCGACGATCCGGAGAATTTCCGGCGAGCCGTCACGCCGAAGACCCGCGCTTTCTTCATCGAGAGCCTCGCCAATCCCGGCGGCGTGATCACCGACATCGCGGCGATCGCGAAGATCGCCGACGCCGCGGGCGTCCCCCTGGTCGTCGACAACACGCTGGCCACGCCCTACCTGTGCCGCCCGATCGAGTGGGGCGCCACGCTCGTGCTGCACTCGACCACCAAGTTCCTGTGTGGAACCGGCACCTCGATGGGCGGGGCGATCATCGACTCCGGCAAGTTCGACTGGTCCAAGAGCGGCAAGTTCCCCAGCCTCGGCGGCGCGGAACCCGCCTATCACGGCCTGAACTTTTACGAGACGTTCGGCGACATGGCCTACACCTTCCATGGTCACGCCGTGGGCTTGCGCGATCTCGGGCCCTCGCAGGCACCGTTCAACGCCTGGGTGACGATGCTGGGCATGGAAACCCTGGCGCTGCGCATGGAACGCCATTGCGCCAATGCCCAGAAGGTCGCGGAGTTCCTCGAAAAGCACCTCGCCGTGGCGTGGGTGAACTACGCCGGCCTGCCGTCGAACAAGTACAATGCGCTGGCGAAGAAATACCTCCCGCTCGGCGCCGGCTCGGTGTTCACGTTCGGCCTGAAAGGCGGTTACGCCGCCGGCGTGAAGATCGTCGACGGGGTCGAGCTGTTCTCCCATCTCGCCAACATCGGCGACGCCAAGAGCCTGATCATCCACCCCGCCTCGACCACCCACCGCCAGCTCTCGGACGAGCAGCGCGTCGCCGCCGGCGCCGGACCGGACGTGGTTCGCCTGTCGATCGGCATCGAGAGCGTCGAGGACATCGTCGCCGACCTCGACCAGGCCCTGCGCGCGCTCGCCTGAGCCTGCCCGCGCATCGATCCCGCGTGGTAGTTTTTCGTTGCCGCGCGGACGACGCGCGCGTTTCCATGGGATCATGCCGGCCCGACCGGCACTTCGCGAACAACCAAAGAAGAGGACGACGATGGCCAAGGTCAAGATTTACGGATCGCCGCAGTCGCGCGCCGCCCGCGCGCTGTGGTGCGCGCGCGAATGCGGCATCGAGTTCGACCATCTCGGCACCGACTTCGCCGCGCTCAAGGGCGACGCCGAGTTCCGCAAGATCAATCCCAACGCCAAGGTGCCCGCCCTGGTCGACGGCGATCTGATCCTGTTCGAATCGATGGCGATCAATCTCTATCTGGCGCGCAAGTACGGCGGCGCGCTGTGGCCCGCCACGCCGGAGGGCGAAGCCATCGCTTTCCAGTGGAGCTTCTGGGGCATGACGGAGGTCGAGAAGCACCTGCTGACGATCGTCGTGGACATGTTCATGACGCCCGCCGACAAGCGCAACCCGAAGGCCGTCGAGGAC
>CAMDVZ010000355.1 GCA_945878895.1 Caenispirillum bisanense
CGGTGCGCGCGGCCGTCGAGGCGCTGTTCGGCGGGCCGCCGTTGACCAATATCGATCCCGACGAAGTGGTGGCGCTGGGCGCCGCCCTGCAAGCCGAGGCATTGACGGTCGGTTCCGACACGTTGCTGCTGGACGTCACGCCGCTGTCGCTCGGCATCGAGACGATGGGTGGTCTCGTCGAGAAGGTCATTCCGCGCAATTCGCCGATTCCGGCCGCCGTCGCGCAGGAGTTCACGACCTACCAGGACGGCCAGACGGCGATGTCCTTCCACGTCGTGCAGGGCGAGCGCGAGCTCGCACCGGATTGCCGCAGCCTTGCCCGTTTCGAGTTGCTCGGGATCCCGCCGATGACGGCGGGCGCGGCGCGGATCAAGGTGACGTTTACCGTCGACGCCGACGGGTTGCTGACGGTAGCCGCGTCGGAGGCCACCACGGGCCTGTCGCAACGCGTCGAGGTCAAGCCGAGCTACGGGATCGACCAGGACGAGCTGGCGGACATGCTCTACGACAGCCTCGACAACGCGGAGGCCGACATGACCAGTCGCTTGCTGGTCGAGGCGCGCGTCGAGGCACAGCGCCTGTTGCTGGCCATCGAGGCAGCGGTGCGAGTCGATGCAGATCTGCTCGATCCCGCCGGTCGCACGGCGCTGGACGAGGCGTGCGAGCGCCTTCGGCTGAGTCTCGCCAGCACGGAACGCGACGTCGTGAACGCAGCAGCCCAGTCGCTGGAGGAGTTGTCCAAGCCGTTCGCGGAGCGGCGGATGGACCGGGGAATACGGGCGGCACTCGCGGGCAAGAGCCTCGAGACGCTGGAGAAGAGGATTGGCTGACCTCCGGGCGGCCAAGGAGCGAACCATGCCGAAAATGACGTTCATCGAGAAGAATGGGACCCGCAAGGACGTCGACGCGCCGCTTGGCCTGTCCGTGCTGGAGATCGCGCACGCCAGCGGCCTGGCGCTCGAGGGGGCCTGCGAAGGCTCGCTGGCTTGCTCGACCTGCCACGTGATCGTCGACCAGGCCTGGTACGGCAAGCTGACCGAAGCCAGCGAGGACGAGGAGGACATGCTCGACCTTGCCTTCGGCCTGACCCATACCTCGCGCCTGGGCTGCCAGATCAGAATGACGGCGGAACTGGATGGCTTGACGGTCAAGTTGCCTCCCGCGACCCGCAACATGATGGTCGACAAGTAGCGATCGGGGGTCGTTCGCCGGAATTCGGCCGCATTGCGGGGGATACTCGCGACGGACACGGGAGGCGGGGATGGCTTCGACAATGCGGCGGATGGGCGGCGCGGGGATGCTTGCGGCGATGATCTGGGGACTCGCTGCGTGTGGCCCGACGCGAACCGGCGATACCTATGGGCGTGGCGAAGTCCAGCGTGCCGGACCGGTCGAGGTCGGCCGCATCGTCGGCGCCGAGGATGTCCCGGTCGAAGGCGCGCCGACCGGCATCGGAACCGTCGGCGGAGCGGTCGCGGGTGGCGTCGTTGGCTCCGCGATCGGAGGCCGCGGATATGGCGGACTGGTGACTGGTGTCGTTGGCGCGATCGGCGGAGCGTTGGCAGGCCAGGCGATCGAGCGCGGCGCCACCGGCGGCGTGGCGACGCGTTTCTACGTCCAGCGGGACGGCGGCGGCGTGATCAACGTGGTGCAGACCAACGAAGCGGGGCTCCAGGTCGGGGAGCGGGTGCTGCTGCTCGAAGGCGGCGGCAAGACCCGCCTCGCGCGGGAAGGGGCAACACCGCGGGCACCGGGACCGTAGCGCGGCGGTTTGCGGCAGGATCGGATCGGCCTATACGGACGCCCATGAACTCTCTCGGATTCGACAAGGGACCCTCCCGCACGCGCGTGGTCGTCGCCATGTCCGGCGGTGTCGACTCGTCGGTCGTGGCGGCACTTCTCCACGAGCAGGGCTACGACGTCGTCGGCGTCACCTTGCAGCTTTACGATCAGGGCGAGGCGGCAGCCCGCAAGGGTGCCTGCTGCGCCGGGCAGGACATCTACGACGCCGCGACGGTGGCGGGACGACTTGGCATTCCGCACTATGTCGTGGACTACGAGAGTCGGTTCCGCGCGGAAGTGATGGAGAGTTTCGCGGATGCCTATGCGCGCGGCGAGACGCCAATTCCGTGCGTAACATGCAACCGAACCGTGAAATTCAGGGATCTTCTTGCCCTGGCGCGGGACCTCGATGCCGACGCGCTGGCGACCGGGCATTATGTGCGCCGCGAGTTGGGCGTGCATGGGCCCGAGATGTGGCGGGCGGTCGATTCCGACAAGGACCAGAGTTATTTTCTCTATGGCACGACCCGCGAACAGCTCGCGTTCCTGCGTTTCCCCCTCGGGGGATTGCGCAAGAGCGAGACGCGTGCGATGGCCCAGCGCTTTGGCCTGATCGTCGCCGACAAGCCCGACAGCCAGGACATCTGCTTCGTGCCCGATGGCGACTACGCTGGCGTCGTCGCGCGTCTGCGCCCCGACGCCATCGAGCCCGGCGACATCGTCGATCTCGATGGGCGAGCACTCGGACGCCACGAAGGCATCGTGCGCTACACCGTGGGTCAGAGACGTGGTCTCGCCGTCTCCGACCGGACCGGAACCGACAACGAGCCGCTCTACGTGGTGCGTCTGGAACCGGAGACGCGCCGTGTCGTGGTTGGGCCGCGTCGTGCTCTCGGACGCGAGGAGATCATGCTCGGCGACGTCAACTGGATCGGCGATGGCGCCGGGGAGGAGCCGCGATCGGTCCTCGTTCGGCTGCGATCGAGCCAGCAATTGCATTCGGCGATCCTGGAGCGCGGCGACGACGGCGTGGCGATCCGCTTTCCAGTTCCGCAATTCGGGGTGTCGCCCGGTCAGGCGTGCGTGTTCTACGACGTGGCCGATGGCGGGCAGCGCTTGCTCGGTGGCGGCAGCATCCTGCGGCGGGAAACCGGAACGAACGCGTCGCGGCCCTTGACCTTGGTGGCCGGCGCCAGTACCACGTCGCCGCCTATGGCTGGATAGCTCAGCTGGTTAGAGCACGGCACTCATAATGCCGGGGTCGGCGGTTCAAGTCCGCCTCCAGCTACCATCTACGGACCCCCGATTTCCCTGAAATCGGGGGTTTCGTTTGCGCAGCGGAGGGCGGCGCATGCACGCGGATCGACACGAAACCGACGTCGTGGTGATCGGAGCGGGGCCGGTCGGCCTGTTCGCGGTGTTCGAGTGCGGCATGGTGCGGCTGCGCTGCCACGTGGTGGACGCGCTCGACGAGGTCGGCGGACAATGCGCCGCGCTTTATCCGGAAAAGCCGATTTTCGATATCCCCGGCCATCCCCGGATCGACGCGGCCGATCTGGTGCGCAATCTCCAGGCCCAGGCCGCGCCCTTCGCGCCGACCTACCATCTCGGCCAGCGCGTCGAACGGCTGGACAAATCGGACGGCGGATGGACGCTCACGACGTCGCGCGGAACGACAATTTCGGCCAGGGCCGTGATCGTGGCGGCCGGTGTTGGCGCCTTTGGACCCAACCGTCCGCCTTTGGCCGGCATCGAAGCCTATGAAGGTAAGAGCGTTTTCTACTACGTGACGCGCCGCGACACGTTTCGCGGCAAGCGGGTGGTGATCGCGGGCGGGGGCGATTCCGCGGTCGACTGGGCCTTGTCGCTGCACGACGTCGCGGCGCGCGTGATGGTCGTGCATCGTCGGTCGAAGTTCCGGGCGGCGCCCGAGAGCGAGGCGCGCCTCAAGGCGCTGGCGGCATCCGGTGCCATCGATCTGGTCGTACCCTGGCAGTTGCATGGGCTGGAAGGCGACGGTGGCCAGCTGTCGGCGGTGACCGTCACGACGCTGGACGGGGAGGTTCGCCGGCTGGAGGCGGACGCCTTGTTGGCGTTCTTTGGTCTTTCGATGGAGATCGGGCCAATCGCGTCGTGGGGCTTGTCGCTCGACCGGGAACTGGTCGCCGTCAGTCCCGGAAGCTGCGCCACGAACCTCGCGGGCGTGTTCGCCGTGGGCGATATCGCGACCTATCCCGGCAAGCTCAAGCTGATCCTGTGTGGGTTCAGCGAAGCCGCGATGGCCGCGCGCGCGATTTATCCGCTGGTCCATCCCGACGAACCTCTCCATTTCGAATATTCGACGACGTCGGGCGTGCCGGGAAGTGCTTGAGCCGCAGCGTTTTCCGATATCCATTGAGGGTGCCGGAAAAACTTCGCGTCTTTTTTGAAATTGGCCTTTGACACCCGGAAGGACGGTCCGTATAAGCCCGCGTCCGGCACACGGTGAGGCTTCGGTGAAGCAGCCCAAAGCGCCGGGCGAACGGACCTCCGGGTTCGTTGTTGTTTGACAAGTTTGAATGGAAAGGGATGCGTTGGCGGCGGTTCGCTGTCGATGCTGGTCTCGTGGGACGTCCGGGCGCGAGTCTGGGTGTTTGGCGAGGTTGGTGTTGGTGGTATCAGGAGATCGTCGCGAGCGCAGAGACAAGTGAGAGAGCGATGTCCTTTCGGGGGTGTCGTTGTTGATTAGGAAGCTTGTGTTTGAGACCGTGACGGGATCCGAAGATGGCCGCTCATTTTACAGGAGTGGGCGGCTTTAAAACTTGAGAGTTTGATCCTGGCTCAGAACGAACGCTGGCGGCAGGCCTAACACATGCAAGTCGAACGCCCCCTTCGGGGGGAGTGGCGCACGGGTGAGTAACGCGTGGGAACCTGTCCTTTGGTTCGGAACAACCCTTGGAAACGAGGGCTAATACCGGATGATCCCCTAGGGGGAAAGATTTATCGCCGAAGGAGGGGCCCGCGTCCGATTAGGTAGTTGGTGGGGTAATGGCCTACCAAGCCCGCGATCGGTAGCTGGTCTGAGAGGACGATCAGCCACACTGGGACTGAGACACGGCCCAGACTCCTACGGGAGGCAGCAGTGGGGAATATTGGACAATGGGCGCAAGCCTGATCCAGCCATGCCGCGTGAGTGATGAAGGCCTTCGGGTTGTAAAGCTCTTTTGGCGGGGACGATGATGACGGTACCCGCAGAATAAGCCCCGGCTAACTTCGTGCCAGCAGCCGCGGTAAGACGAAGGGGGCTAGCGTTGTTCGG
>CAMDVZ010000356.1 GCA_945878895.1 Caenispirillum bisanense
TCCGGGCAACCGACCCAGAAGCTCCTGGCCGATCGCCGCGGCGATCCGTTGAATCCCGCCCATTCGAAAATCTCCGCCGGTTCTGAAGGCGGACTCCTCGAATCACATTCCGATTCCTCGAGGCAAGGATTTTCTGATAGGTGGCAAGGCGGCGGCGTAGCGTATCGTCGCCATGGCGAAACAGCTCCGCCCACTCCGCTCACCGCCGCCCACTATCCCGCAGCATCTTCCCGCCGTCGCCACCCAGCCTGCTCCCGCGCCGCAACTCCTTCAGCCGCGCGATGGCATCGTCGACACGCCCGCGCTCGACCGGTGCCGCCGCCACGAGTCGCGCCACCGGCTTGCCGTGCCGCGTGATGGTCACGTCGTCGCCCGCCTCGACCCGATCCAGCAACGCCTTGAACGTCGCACGGGCCTCTTCGACATCGACAGTGATCATTGCCCTACCCCCGCGTCACGTGCGCCGACACGCACGCCCATTCCCCGCCCCGCCGCACCCACACGTCGGTGTAGCGCCCCGCCGCCTCCCGCCCCTCGGCGGTGACGTAGCGCGTGCGGGCATGGACGATCGCGGTGTCGCCGAACAGCCTGATCTCGACCTCCTCGGTGCGCAGGCCGCTTATCGTGACGGGCCTCGCGGTCTGGGCAAGGAACCCGGCGCGGTCGAGCAGCGTGCCGTCGGGGTTGGAGCAGCGGAAATCGGCCGCCAGCAACCGCTCGAAGCGCGCCACGTCGCCGGCCTGCACGGAGGCGATGTAGTCGTGGTTGAGCCGTTCCAGCGCGGCGCGGTCGGTTGCTTCGGTCATGGTCGCCTCCCGACGTGGTCGTCGACGATTGCGGGAGAAACCTACGCGTGTGGCGCGTGGCTGACCAGACACGGCGTCCTCGATCTTGTCGGGCACGGACGCACGCCAGCAGGGTCACCGCCTTCGCGGACGGCGCCGCCGCGCGAGCACCCTGGGGAACATCATGTCGATCACGCAACGGTGGATGCCGGCCCTCGCGGCCGTGGTGCTGGCGACCGGTCTGTCGGCGGCGGCGCTGGCCGACGATTTCGCCGCCGCCTGCAAGGCCGGCGGCAACAACGACAAGGATTGCGGCTGCATGGCCGAGAAGGCCGATGCCGGCGACAAGCCGGCGATGACCGCGGCGATGAAGAAGATGACCGAACTCGGCGACAAGTTCGATGCCTCCGTCGCCACCCTGCCGCCCGACACCGTCAACGGCATCAAGCTGGTGTTCGAGACGATGGCGAAGTGTTTGCAGTAGACACAGCAGCAGGTGGGCGGACCGGTCCGTTGGCGACCGGGCAACCGCCGGACGACAGTCGTTTCGTGTTCAATCCGGCCTCGAACCACACCGATTTTCCGTTGTAACTCAACCACTTGCGGACACCCGGGCGACCCCCTACATGGGCCGCCATGTCCGACATGCTGTCCTTGGCGCTCGCCAATCTCGCCTCGCCGATGGTGCTGTGCTTCGCGCTCGGCGCGCTGGCGGCATGGGTGCGGTCGGACCTCGATATCCCCGACGCCATCGCCAAGGGGCTCGCGATCTACCTGATGCTGGCGATCGGCGTGAAGGGCGGCGTGGCGATGGCCGAGGGCGGTGGCGCGCGCGCCGCGGTCGCGATCCTGGTGGCCGGCGCGCTCAGTTTCGCGATGCCGGTGCTGGCCTACGGGTTGCTGCGCTTCTTCGCCCGCCTGGAGCCGGTCGACGCCGCGGCGGTGGCCGCGCACTTCGGATCGGTCAGCGTCGTGACGTTCGTGACGGCCTCGGAGTTCCTCGCCGCGCGCGGCCTGCCGGCCGAGGGCTATCTGGTGGCGATGATGGCGGTCATGGAGACGCCGGCCATCGTCACCGGCCTGCTGCTGGCGCGCCGCGCCGGCTACGCCACCCAGCGCTCGCGCGAGGGCGCCCGCCATCTCTGGCGCGAGGTGCTGGTCAACGGCAGCATCGTGCTGCTGGTCGGCGGCTTCGTTATCGGCTGGATGGTGGGCGCGCCGGGCTACGCCAAGGTGAAGCCCTTCATGGGCGATCTCTTCAACGGACTGCTGTGTCTGTTCCTGCTCGACATGGGCCTGGTGGCGATGCGGCAGTTGCGGGCGGCCCCGGTGCTCTCGCCCGCAACGCTCGCCTTCGCCATCGTGCAGCCGCTGATCGGCGCCGCCATCGGTCTGGCGGCGGGCTCGGCGCTCGGCCTCTCGACCGGCGGCGTGGCGCTGTTCGCGACCTTGTGCGCCTCGGCCTCCTACATCGCGGTGCCGGCGGCCATGCGTCTGGCCTTGCCCAAGGCCAATCCGGCGCTCTACGTCACGCTGTCGCTCGGCGTGACGTTCCCCTTCAACGTCGCGTTCGGCATTCCCTTCTACGCGGCGCTCGCCGTCGCGTTGCGCGCCTGACACACGAGCCCGCCATGACCGACCCCGCCGCCGGGCCTGAATCCGGCCCGCCCTGGATGCGCAGCAAGATCGAGATCGTCTGCGAGCGCGCCATCGTCGAGGAGGTCGTCGCCTGGCTGCGCGAACGCGGCGTGCGCGGCCACACCATCGTCCCGCATGTCAGCGGTGCCGGCCGCCAGGGCCGCCGCGGTGCCGACGACGCCAGTCGCGTGTTCGAAAACGCCCTGATCATCGCCATCGCCCCACGCGCCATCGCCCGCGCCGTGCTGGCCGAAAGCGTCGAGCGCCTGCGCGACTTCACCGCCATCGTCTATCTCAGCGACGTCGAGGTCGCGCGACCAGACCATTTCTGACGACCCGTCATCGTGGCGGCCGGCGCCGCTACTTATCTATAACATACATTATCGCGAACGCGAGCGCCGTCACGCCGAGCACGACGGCGACGATGAAGGCGAGCCCGTCGAAGAACGACGGCCACAACAGCCGTCCCATGCTGCCCGGCCGCAACCGCGCGAGGTCGGCGCGGCCGATGCGGGCATGGAACCGGTACATTTGCGTATCGGCCTTGCCTTTGGCGTCGACGGGGTGGCTGACGAGATAGATGCGGCAGGGGATCAGCGGAATCCAGACCAGCGTCACCCACAGGATCGAGAAGTACGCCGGCGCGAGCGCGGCATCGGCGAAGCGCCCCAGCATCGTGGTGCCGATGCCGTTGAACCGGAACAACCCGGGCGCCTCGCCCGCCGGCTTGAGCGCCGTCGCCATTGAATCGGTACCCTCGGCCATCGCCACCCCTGCCTGCGCGGATCGTGGCGGTCGACATAGCCGGCACCCCGACCGGAGGCCATGGAGGACCGGCCCCGATGATTGGGGGGGAGGGGAAGGCAGGCGGCGACCGCCGCGCCGACCCGGACGGTTTCCCGTATAGTGGCCGCTTCCGGATCGCGACGCCGACGCGGTCCGGCCCCGGGGATACGTCCGATGCCCGATCCGAACGCCAGTCGCCGCCGTTTCCTGCGCTATCTCGCCGCCAGCCCGCTGGCCGCGAGCGCGCCCGCGCTGGCGCAGAACGCGCCGACCTCGCGTCTGCCCGACCCCATGATCTGGGCGCCGCGCGATTCCGCTGCCGTGATCGACCATCCGTCCAAAGCCCTGAGCGTGCTTGATTTCGAGCTCGCCGCCCGACACGCGTTGCTGCCGGCTCATTTCGGCTACATGGCCACCGGGACCGACGACGAGGTCACCTTGCGCGCCAACCGCGACGGATTCGAGCGCTTCGTGCTGCGACCGCGCCGGATGGTCGACGTTTCCCGCGTCGACACGAAGATCGAGCTGTTCGGCACCACCTACGCCAGCCCGATCGGGCTCGCGCCGACCGGCAGCAACAAGGCCTTCCACGCCGAGGGCGAGATCGCGGTCGCCAGGGCGGCGCGCGCCGGCAACGCGCTCCAGATGCTCTCGACGGTGGCGACGTCGTCGATCGAGGAGGTCAACGCCGCCCGCGGGAGCCCCGGTCTGGTTGCAGCTCTATCCCACCGACGACTGGAAGGTGGGTGCCGCCATCGCCAAACGGGCGGAGGCTGCCGGCTGCAAGGTCATCGTGCTGACCGTCGACGTGCTGGCGCGGCAGAACTGGGAGACCCTGCAACGGCTGTGGCGGACCGACGCCAGGGCCTGCGGCGAGTGCCATGGAGCGGGCATGCGCGCCTTCACGCGGCGCAAGCCGATGTTCGAGGGGCTCGATGTCGGAGCACTCGGCTCGACCGGCGCCCAGACGCTAACCTGGCAGGTGGTTAGTCGGCTGCGCGAGGCAGTGTCGGCCAGGATCGTGATCAAGGGTCTGCTGACGGGCGAGGACGCGAAGCTGGCGGTTCAGCACGGCGTCGACGGCATCGTCGTGTCGAACCATGGCGGGCGTTCCGAGGACAATGGCCGCTCGACCATCGAGGCGCTGCCGGAGATCGTGGCGGCCGTCGCCGGCCGCGTGCCGGTGCTGGTCGACGGCGGCTTCCGGCGCGGCACCGACGTGGTCAAGGCGCTGGCGCTGGGCGCCCGCGCGGTCTGCGTCGGACGGCCCTATCTGTGGGGGCTGGCGGCATTCGGCCAGGACGGCGTGGCGCACGTGCTCGAACTGCTCCAGCGCGAGACCGTGGCGGCGATGCAGCAGATGGGCGCGCCGACCGTGAAGCACCTCGTGGCCGGGATGGTGATGGAGCGGTGAGGCGCGGGCGTCCCGGATATCCGAATACCCCATACTCATACCTTTCCTCACTGTTGGGGAGGGAAGGTATGAGGGTGCCGATTCCCCGCATGTTCTCCGGTCCCGCAGTTTTTGAATTTCAGCCTTGCAATATATATAATTATAATATATATTTAAATATACATATTCTCAAACTGACGACGTTCAGCCCGGAGGAGACGGTGTCGGGGGAAAGGAGACCGGCGATGACTACGGCATGCGCCGGGAACAATGTCCCATCCGTCCCGCCTGTCCGACCCGTGTCCAACGCTGTCCGGACGAGGCCCGGGATGGGGGGCGCGCGGAGCTGGACAACCGCCGCGCCGGGACGGTCGGTATCGAGCGATATCAAGGACTTGACGGCCCTCCGCCGGGGCGGTTCCGTCCGACGCCTGGATGCCGGCCTCAGGCCA
>CAMDVZ010000357.1 GCA_945878895.1 Caenispirillum bisanense
CCTCGAACCGGACCGCACGCGGCCCGGAGCCCGGGACGACACCGGTTTCGTGACGCCGACGGTGCGCCTGCCCCTGAAAACACGCATTTTTCCACGACCGCGCGATGCGTGAATCCGGTAGCCTGTCTCCGGGGCAGAGGGACATGAAAAGGCAGACGGCGGCCCGGCCCACCCGCCTGGCACCCGCGGGGCGGCGACCGGCGCGCGATCGGAGGCGCCGACGCTGCGCCCGATGCCGCGCCCGTCGGGCCGACGCCCCCTCGATAGGCGGTTGCGGCCGGGGCAGTCTTTCGCTTGCCCGCAATCGCCGAGGGAACGGTTTCCGGATCATGGCGCATCTGCCCGGCTACGAGCACGACGTGTTCGTCAGCTATGCCCACATCGATCCCGACCATACCGACGCGTCGTTCATGATGCAGTGGGCGAAATCCTTCGTCGACTGGCTCGAACGGGACATCAGGAGCGCGCCGGGCGGGCAACCGGGCTTCAGGATATTTCTCGACCAGGATGCGCTGAACCGGACCGCGCCGCTGACCTCGGCGCTGGAGCATCCCGTCGCGCATTCGGCCATCCTGCTGACCCTGATGTCCGACGAATACCTGAAATCGTCGTGGTGCCGGAGCGAAGCGCGGTGGTTCGCGGAGGCGGCTCGCCGCCGGACCCCGGCGATCGACGATGCATCCCTCGCGGCGAACACCCTGGTCGCGCGAGTCGGCCCCGTCTCGGACGGCCACGCATGGCCGGATTTCCTGCGCGATTCCGGGGGGCACACTCCGGCCGGATTCTATCTGCACGGACCGACCGGCAAAAGCGGCCGACACCACCGGCCACACGGCTGGCCCTGCATTGCCGGTCCGCTGCTGCCGCGGCAAATGGAATCCGAATACCAGCGTCTCCGGGAGCACCTTCTCGACCGCCTCGACGCGCTGTCCGGCCTCGCTCCTGCACGGGCGACGTCCTCGTCGGCGGTCGCATCGATGGGCTCGCCGACACCGTCGCCGACAACCGACGCGCCGGTTCCGTCGATCACGGTCGCGGCGCCAACACCAACGCCGGCCCCGGTGGTACGACTCCGCAGCGAACCGCCCTACCCCGTCGCCTTGCCCCCACAACCCTACCCCGGTCTGCGCCCGTTCGAGTCCAGCGAATGGTCCGTCTTCCTCGGTCGCGAAGCGGAAATCGAGACGATCATCGACCGTCTCGACACCCATCGCCTGATCGTCGTGCATGGCAGTTCCGGCGCCGGCAAATCCTCGCTGATCCGCGCCGGCGTCTTTCCCCGGCTGGCGTGGGCGACGGCGCGCGCCGGCGACGACTGGCGGACCGCGATCATGCGCCCCTCCGGCGGGCCGTTGCGAAACCTCGCGCTCGCCCTGGCCACCATCGAGGAGCGCGCCGACGACAAGGCGCGCGTGCGCGCGCTTGAAATGCGGCTGCGGGAGCCGGCGGCGCAACTCGCGGCCATTGTCGACACGCTCGAAGGCACGCGCGACCGCCGCGTCTGTCTGCTGGTCGACCAGTTCGAGGAGATATTCGCCCCGCCCGCCGGCGACAACGAGGCCGATACGAAGGCGTTCATCGCACTGCTCGCCGGCCTCCTCGCGACGCGACGCGACGCTTCCCGCCTGCGGGTGATCGTCACCATGCGATCGGAGTTCATCGGCGACTGCGCCCGCTTCGAGGGACTCGCCGAGGCGATGAACACCGCCCAGTATCTGCTGCCGCGCATGTCGCGCGAGGCGCTGGACCTCGCGATCCGGCGCCCCGCCGAATTGTTTGGAGGCGAGGTCGACGAGAGCCTTGCCGACCTGCTGATCAACGATGTCCGGGGCAACTCAGACGAGTTGCCTCTGATCCAGCACGGGTTGTCCCGTCTGTGGCAATCGGCGCAGGCGGGCATTTCCGGCGCGCCGGAAATCGGACTCGACGCCTACGCGCGCGATGGCCCGCTGGCCACCATGCTCTCCGCCCACGCCGACACGATCCTCGCGTCGGTCGCCCCCGACGGCTCGCGCGAGGCGCACATCGCCGAGGCCATGTTCCGCGCCCTGATCGACACCAATGCCGAAGGGCAGGCGATCCGCCGGCCACGGACCTTCGGCGCTCTGCGCGCGGTGGCGGCGCCCGAGGACGGCGATGCAGATCGCCTGACGGCGATCGTCGAGGCGTTCCGCGTTCGCGACGCGGCCTTCCTGACGCCGCTCGCGGGCACGCCGATCGGCGACGACACCGTGATCGACATCGGCCACGAAGCCTTGATCCGCTGCTGGACCTGCATCGCCGATCTGAAAACCGGCTGGCTGGCCCGCGAGTTCGGTGACGGACTGATCTGGCGTTCGTTGCTGGTGCAGGCGGTGAGCTTCGCCGGCAATAGGGAGAATCTGTTATCCGAAGCCACGACGGCAGACCGAGACACATGGCTCACGGGCCGGGCTCCTGCGTGGGCCGAGCGCTATGGCGGCCAGCGCACCCTGGTCGACGCGCTCATGGCCGCCAGTCGCCGCGCCCGCGATCGCGCCCGCCGATTTCGAAACATCGTCCAGGTCGCTCTGTTCGCCGGCCTCACCATTCTCGCCAGCCTGACCTGGTTCGCCTACACCGCCAACCAGCGCGCCCTCGCCAAGGAATCGCTCCTGCTCGCCAGACTCGCCCACGTCGTCCTGCCGCCCGATGGCAGTGCCCAGCCGGTGACCGCCATCCAGCTGGCGCTCGCGGGGTTGCCGGGTAGCGGCACCGCCATCGAGCGCGTGCTGCGCGGCCTGCACCCGGCGGCCCCCGAGGCGACCGGCGTGCTCGCCGAGGCGCTGGCGCGTCAACGCGAACTGGCCGTCCTGCAAGGCCACACGGACACGGTCCGCAGCGCGGTGTTTTCGCCCGATGGCGCCCGGCTGCTGACCGCCTCCTGGGACACAACACCGCCAGGCTGTGGGACGCCGCCAGCGGCCGCGAACTGGCCGTCCTGCAAGGCCACAAGGAAACGGTCCGCAGCGCGGTGTTTTCGCCCGATGGCGCCCGGCTGCTGACCGTCGCCGCCGACGGCGAGACGCGGGTGTGGAGCAGCGAGGGCCTGCTACAGATGGTGCTCGAATCGGCCGGCTATCCGGAGACGTTCGCTCAATTCACGCGCGACGGAAAATCACTGCGCCTGATCCATACGAGGGACAACGAGGCGGCGTACCGCACCGTCTGGATCGGCGGCAGCGTCGAGGAGCTGACCGCCACGGCTCGCAAGCGCCTGCCGCGTCAGATGACCGACGAGGAGAAGCGGCGGTACTATCTCCTCGACCGTTGAGGGCTATCGGGCGACGCGACCGTCATTCGCGCGTTCGGACGCACGGCGGCGATACGGCCGCGATGTCATCCCGAACGGAGTGAGGGAACCCGAATTCTTCGAGGCTTTGCGCCGTATCGCCGCCGTGCAAAGGTCCCTCGGCGAGCTCGGGATGACACCTGAATCGTGACGCCGCCGGTGCGCCTTGCTCACCTCCCCGCGGCGAGCTCCGTCGCCGCTGCCCGCGCGCGGGCGGCGCCTTCGCGGGCCATGTCGGCGCAGAGGCCGGTGTAGGCGGTCGGGTCGAGCAGCCTGGCGATCGCCGCGGCGTCCATGTGGGCGGTGAGGCGCTTGTCGGCGGCGAGCAGGTCGGAGAACGACTTGCCCTCGACGAAGGCGGCCTGCGCGGCGTCGTAGACGACGTCGTGGGCGTGCTGGCGGCCGATGGCGAGCCCGAGGTCCAGCATCACCGCCTCGCCCATGATCAGGCCGCCGCCGAGATCGAGATTGGCGCGCATGCGCTTCGGATCGACCCGCAGCCCGCGCATGATCTCGGCGAGGCGGCCCAGCATGTCGCCGGTGGCGATGCAGGCGCGCGATTCCGCACTATCCATCATCAGGCTGGTGGTGCGGTCGGCCTCGTGCTCGGTGGTCATCGCCTCCAGCGCCAGCGGCACCAGCGATCGGATTTCGGCCGAGGCGGCGACAATGTCCTGGCAGAGTTTGGGGTTGCGCTTCTGCGGCATGGTCGAGCTGCCGACCGTGCCCGGCGGTACCGGCTCCTCGACCTCGCCGAACTCGGTCTTCATCAGCGTGTAGATCTCGCGGCCGATCTTGCCGCAGGTCGCCGCCAGAATGCCCAGCACGCATATATTCTCCGCCAGATGATCGCCGATGGCGCGCGAGGGCACCGTCATCGAGCCGAACCCGAGCAGCCGGCCAATGCCCTGCTGGACCGGCGGCCCCGCCTTGCCGAGCGAGGCGTACGTGCCGGCACCACCGCCCAGCATGGCCACGAACAGGCGTGGTGCCAGCTGGCGCAAGCGGTCGACGTGGCGCAGCAATTCGTCGATCCACACCGCGACCTTGTAGCCGAAGGTCGCGGGCACCGCGTGCTGGCCATGCGTGCGACCGGCCATCGTCATGTCGGCGGTGCGCTCGGCCAGCCCGGCCATCGCCTGGAGCACGTCGCCGATCTGCGTCAGGAAAATCCCGTGCGCCTGGCGCAGCACCAGCAGGTCGCCGGTCTGGGTGATGTTCTGGGTCGTGGCACCCCAATGCACCCAGCCGCCGTGCGGCTCGCCCACGACGCGGCCGAGTTCCCACACCAGCGGCACCAAGGTGTGGCCGGTGCGGGCGAAGCCCTCGTCGATGCGGGGGCGGTCCATCAGCTCGAGTCGTGCCTTGGCGGCGATCGCCTCGGCCGCCGCAGTCGGAATGATGCCGAGTTCGGCCTGGGCGCGCGCCAGTGCGGCCTCTACGTCGAGCCAGGCCTGCCAGCGGTTCTCCTGCCGGTAGAGGGCGCGGATGCCGGGATCGGCCACGCGCGTGGCGGTGGGCAGGGCGTCGGTGGTCGTCGTCATGCGGGGCCTCCGTTGGTGGAACGCGGGCGGCTTCTAGCAGCCTGTCGGACTTAAAGCATCGTGGGGGATGGTCGGGGATTCCCACGGGAATCGCGTCCGTATAGAATCGTGGGACGGCTTTGCGAAGGAGCGCCCCGCGATGAGCAACTTCCGCCCGACGGACCGCGAGACCAGCTATCTG
>CAMDVZ010000358.1 GCA_945878895.1 Caenispirillum bisanense
CTGGAAGCTGATGCGCGGCGTGCCGTTCGCCGAGGAGGCCGACGAGGCCGCCGCGTTCGAGGCGTGGTCGCAGACCTGGATCGGCGCCGCCGGCGCCCACGACCGGTTTCTCGCGGTCGCCGCCGAACGCACGCCCGGTCCCGGCGCGCGCTGGACGATCACGACCACGTGAGCAGCTACGTTCCCCACGACCACATCCAGCGCGCGATCGCCCGGCGATAGCCATCGTCCAGCCGCAGCGCGGCAAGGTCGCGGGTCGCGAACAGTCCCACCTCGCGATGTTCCACGCTCGGCCTCGGCACCGCGCCGATCGCCGCCACGCAGCCCCAAGCCACGATCTCCACGACGCGTCCGGGCAACACCTCGTAGGCCCACGCCTCCAGTCTTTCGACGATGTCGACGTCCAGTCCGGTCTCCTCGCGTATCTCGCGCGCCAGCGTCGCGCGCTCGCTTTCGCCCGGTTCCGGTCGGCCGCCCGGCAACTCCCATTCGTCGCGGTCGTTGCGCAGCAGCACGACCGATGGCCCGACGGCCACGACGCCCTTGATCGACACGGGTTTGCCGCCCACCAACACGTCCTCCCGATCAAAAGGTGATCACTCGCCACTATTACAGGCTTTTCCCCGGACCGGTCGGACTCTATAACTTGGCGGCAACGACCAAAACCGGTCAGCAAGCAGTAAGGCTCACCAGGTGCCTCGACCGCGACAATGCCTCCCGGCCCTTCTGCCTCGGGCTCCCGGTTCGAGCCCATGACCACCCGACCAGTTCCCGTCCGCGGTCTCGTCATGCTGCTCGAGCAGGCGAGCCGCATGATCCATGGTTCCGGCTACGCCCAGGGCCTCTATCCGGCCCAATGGGTGGCCTTGCGCTATTTCGTCGAGGCGGACGGCCCGGCGCGAACCGCCACCGGCCTGGCGCGTTTCCAGGACATGAGCATCGCGCCGGTGGCCCGCACCAGCCGCACGCTGGTCGAAAAGGGACTGCTGGAGCGGCAGCCCAATCCGCGCAGCCGCCGCGCCGACCTCGTGGCGGTGACCGAAGCCGGCCTGACGATGCTCCAGCACGATCCCCGGCAGCCCATCGAGGCCCTGCTGGCGTCGCTGCCCAGGGCCGGGCGCGACGCCCTGACGGAAGCACTGGAGATGCTGGTCCGCGAATTGCCGCGTGCCAGTCCCTATCCGTCGCGGCTCAAGACCCCGCCGGCCGCCTGAACGGCGCCGCCAAACCCATGTCGCGTCGGCGTCAGGCCGCTGGCCGCTCCAGCAATGCATCCAGACGCGCCACCAGGGTGGCGTTCTCGAACGGCTTGTAGAGCATGGCTTCGGCGCCCCAGGCGTGGGCAAGCGAGGACGCGACTTCCAGCGACATCCCCGCGCCGCCGCCGGAAATCGCGATCACCTTCACCGCCGGCGCCTCGCACCGCACCGCCTTGAGCAGCGCCACGCCGTCCATGCGGGGCATCCAGAGGTCCGCGACGATCGCGTCGGCGCCCCGCTCGCGCAGCAGCGCCAGCGCCTCTTCGCCATCGGCGGCCTCCGCCACCTCGTAGCCGCCGCGCTCCAGCGCCAGCCGCAACGATTCCCGCACGACATCCACGTCGTCGGCCACGATCACCCGATGCTTCGTCATGTCGCCTCCATGAGCGGGATTTCGACCGCGACGCGCGCGCCGCCGTCGCGGCCATTGTCGACCGCGATATCGCCGCCCCAGCCTTGCACGATGCCATAAACCACGGAAAGCCCGAGACCGGTACCGCCCGCGCCGGCACGCGTGGTGAAGAACGGCTCGAACAGGCGCGCCTTGACCGAGGCCTCGATGCCGCGCCCCTGGTCGGTCACGACCAGCGATGCCGACGCGCGACCATCGCCGCGACTTGCCCTCGCCAGCGACACCCCGATCGTGCCGCCGGCCGGCATCGCCTGGGCGGCGTTGGTCACCAGATTGAGGATCACCTGGGTGACCTCGGCCGGCGCCACCCGGGCGGTTCCGGCAGCGCGGTCGATCTCGCGGCGGATCGTCGTCTCGGGTGGCAGCAACGCGTCGGCCAGCACCAGCGCGTCGACGACCGCGCCCGCGAGGTCGGTCGGCTCGGACCGGGCGGCCTCGCCGCGGGCGAACGCCAGCACGCGCGACACGATGTCGGCAGCCTTGCGGGCGCAATCGGCGACGATGCCGAGGTACCGCCGGGTGGCGGGCATGGTGTCGGGCACCGCCCGCGCCGCCTCGCCGGCGAAATTGAGGATGGGATGCAGCAGATTGTTGAGTTCGTGCGCCATGCCGCCGGCCAACTGTCCGAGTGCCGCCAGTTTCTCGCGTCGCCGACGGGCATCCTCGCCGAGAACGGCATCGGTCACGTCGGTCGCGACGCCGCGATAGCCGCGAAAGACGCCGGCGTCGTCGTGGATGGGCACGCCGCTGACGCTGAGATAGCCACGGCCGCCCGCCCCCCGCCGGAAGCCGAAAACGATGTTGCGGAACGCCTTGCGCTCGCCGACGTCGCGCCACAGCGCCGCGGGATTCTCGGCGGGATGAAGATCGAGCAGTTCTCCCGGCGTTTTGCCCAGCGCCCGCGCCGGCTCGAAGCCGATCGCCGTCATCGCGCCGCCGCCGAAGTAGGTGTAGCAAAGACCGGCATCGGTCTCCCACAACCAGTCCGACGCCGCCGAGGCGAAATCGCGGAACCGGGTCTCGCTTTCGCGCAACGCGCGCGCGACACCCTCGCGCCGCGAGCGCTGGCGGTCGATCGCCACGATCGTCATCATCAGCGTGGCGAGCATGGCGCCGGCGTAGCCCATGTTGCCGGTGATCTCGACCGGGACGGGGATCGACAGCGCGATCACGTGCAGCACGCCGGTGCCGACGTGCCCGGGCAACCACGCCAGCAGCAGCGCCCACGCGTGCGGCACCCGGCGACGCGCGCCCAGCACCAGCGCCGCCAGATCGCAGACGCCGGTGAGCAGCCCCAGCAAGGCCACGCCCACCCGCCCGACCCGCGCGTCGAAGATCGCAACCACCGTCATCGCCGCGCAGGCGAGGCAGATCGCCCACGCCACCAGCCAGAGTCGCCGGTCGAGCCGGCGCAGATCGAGAAAGGCGATCACGAAGAGATTGCCGCAGGCGATCGTTGCGTAGCCGAACCCGAGGCCGGCCAGCCGGGCCGACGGCTGCAGCATCGGCGTCACGAATTCCGCCATCAGGTTGTAGGACGACACCAGGCTGGCGAACAGACAGAGCGCCATCAGGCCGAGCCAGGCGAGATGCGATTCGCGCAGCGCCCGCCACATGAAGCCGAGATAGATCGCCAGCCCGACCAGAATGCCGCAGGAAAACGCCAGCATGGCGTAGTCGAGCGCTTCCCAGCGCTGGAACGTCGCCCCGTCGACCAGCAGGATCGGGAAGCGCAGCGGCCCCTCGCTGTACATGCAGACATACAGACGTCCGTCGATGCCGGCGGCCGGCAAGGCAATCGCGACGCGACGCGAGGGCGAGGGATCGTGCTAACGGTCGACCGCGATTCCCGAGCGCAGGTCGCGCGCGGCGATGCCGGCGGCCGGCAGCACGACGCGAACCTCGTCGACGACGCCCTGGCGGACCACCAGCCACCAGTTGCGGTCCGCGGAGGCCTGCCAGTCGATATCGACGCGCGCCCACATCGCCGACCGCGACATGCCGAAATTGGGCGCCTCGCCCTCGCTCCGGCGCGCGGTGCCGCGCGCGAAGGCCTCGCCCGGCTCGACCGCGCAGGAGGCCGCCTCGACGAACTCGGCCGCCGACGACAGGCTGTAGCGACTGGTCCGCCCGTCGACGACGAGGGGAGCGGCGACGCCGGCCGGCGCAAGGCAGACGATCAGGATCGCCGACCATGCCGCGACCGCGATCGAACGAAGCATGGGAATGGACATGGCGGCCCACCATAGCGCGCCGGGCCGGCCGGTTCACCGCCGATATGCCGCCCGTCCGGGGCAATCGGGCGAACGCCGTTCCGGCTCCCGGGCAGCTGTCGCGCCGATGGAAACAGTGCCGATGTCGCACCGTCCGTGGGCGCACCACGCCGATGGCGCTCATGGCAAGCGTCCCCGATGGCCCACGCGACGGCGAAGATGCGCCGCTGGAGTGGCGCGCTCGTCGGCGCTGACTTTGGACCGAAATGGTTGGCGCACCGACGAAAGGTCCAAAATCGGTCTAATCCCGAGCTTGCCGAGGGACCTCGACGCGATAACGCGACCTCGCGAAGCCTCGAAGAATCCGGGGTCCCTCGACAAGCCCGGGACGACGCCGGTTGCGTGCTTCCGACAGTGCGTCGACCGTTGACGACGCGCACTTTGTCGGTGATCGCGCGATGCGTGGACGCGGCGGCCCGCATCCCGGGAACGCCCGCCAGCCCGGCGCCCGGAATGGCCAGCGGGATCGTATCGCGCGCTTACGCCGGAGAGCGCGTACGCGGCGGCACGGGCCGGGCACGCGATACCAACGATACGATTCCCGCCTTTGCGCGACACATCGACGATACGTCCGCCCGGCATTCTCCCTTCATCGAAGCACGGCATCCCGCCGCCTTCGCAGACCCAAGGGAGAGACTTCCATGTTCAAGACCATCGCCACCACGATCGCCGCCGCCGCCCTCGTCATCGCCGTCGCCGCCCCCGCGCAAGCCGCTCTGACGGAGAACGCCCTGACGCAGAACGCCCTGACCGCGAACGCCCTGACGCAGAACGCCCTGATCCCGAACGCCCTGATCCCGAACGCCCTAGACTCGAACGCCATGACCGTCAACGCAATCACCGAGAACGCTCTGGGCAGCAACTCCCTGACGACCAACGCGCTCCAAGCGTCCCCGATCGCCGCCGGTGGCGGCTCGCTCTCGGGCCGGGTCGTGGCGATCGAGTTCGCGGCACCGGTCCAGGCGAAGTAACGCCCGAAGCCCCTCTCCCCGATGGTCGGGGAGAGGGGTCGTTTCCATGCCTGTTCCGGGACACGCCGCCATGCGCCTCGCCACCTTGCTCGCCG
>CAMDVZ010000359.1 GCA_945878895.1 Caenispirillum bisanense
CGCGCTAGCTTCGAATAAGCCTGAATTTCCGGAATGTGCTTGTGCTCAAGCGACAGTGCGTACAGTTCGAAGTCAGGCGCTTTGCGAGCCTCATAATCGGCGATCATCGACTTGCCGCCGCCGCTGTAGCCGCTGACTGCGTGCACGACGAGGGGATGGTCGGTGGCCAGGATGCCGGCGTCGACCAGCGGGCGGATCAGCGCGATGCCGCCGGTCGGATAGCAACCGGGGTTGCTGACCTTGCGGGCGGCGCGGATGTCGGCGGCCTGGCGCGGCGTCAGTTCGGCGAAGCCATAGGCCCAGTCCGGCGCCACGCGGTACGCGGTGCTGGCGTCGAGCAGACGGGGCGCCTCGTTGCCGAGCGTTTCGGCGAGCGCCACGGATTCCTTCGCCGCGTCGTCGGGCAGGCAGAGGATCACCACGTCGACCTCGCGCATCAGGGCACGGCGCGCCTCGGGGTCCTTTCGTCGGTCGGCGGCGACGCTCTTCACGTCGATGCCCGTCACCGCGCGCAGACGCTCGCGGATTCCGAGCCCGGTGGTCCCGGCCTCGCCGTCGATGAAGACCGAGGGTTTCGCACCCGTCCTCGCCATGTCGAACAACCTCCATGCCGCCGCATGATCGCGGCGTGGGGCCTAAATACGCCCTCGCGCCCGCGCGTCAAGTGTCGGCGATGTTGCGTCGCTTGACGGGGCGGGGGCGGAGCCGGCACAGGGACCGCGCCCTACGACGGAGACTCCCGCCATGTCCGGGCTGATCCTGCCCTTCAACGGCTTCCGGCCGAAGGTTGACCCGACCGCCTTCGTGGCGCCCAACGCCACCCTGATCGGCGAGGTCGAGATCGGGGCCGATGTCGGCATCTGGTACACCGTGGTGCTGCGCGGCGATGGACCCGGGATCGTCGTCGGCGCCGGCAGCAATTTGCAGGACGGCACGGTGGTCCACGTCGCGGCGCGCGGCCAGGGAACGATCGTCGGCAAGGGCGTGTCGGTGGGGCACATGGCGTTGCTGCACGCCTGCACGCTGCAGGACCATTCGTTCGTGGGCATGCACGCCACCGTGCTCGACGGCGCGGTGGTCGAGACCGGCGCCATGGTTGCCGCCGGCGCCCTGGTGCCGCCGCGCAAGATCGTGCGCGCCGGCGAACTGTGGGCGGGAAACCCGGCCCAGAAGATGCGCGATATGTCCGACAACGATCGGGCGATGATCGCGCGGACGGCGGCGCACTACATCGAGCTCGCCCGCGCCCACGCCACGCTGAAGTAGCGTTGCCGGCCCGTCAGGGCTTGGCTTTCAGGGTCACGGTCGGAACGCTGGTCGGCTTGCCGGCGCCGACACGGATGCGCTCAGCACCACCGCCGGTGAAACTGCCGGTCAGCAACACCCACTTGCCTGAGCCCCCTTCGACGACGAGCGAATACTCGCCGGGCGGCACCTTCTCGAACAGGAAGGAACCGTCCTTGCCGGTTTTGGTGTCGTAGGAGAGGGGGGCCTGGTTGGTGCAGGGCGTCTCGTTGCGCTTGAACGAGGTCATGCTCGACAGGCGCGCGTTGCAGATCTCGACCCGGGCGCCCGACAGGCCGGTGTTGTCCGGCCCCTCGATCTTGCCCTTCAGCGAGCCGAGCGGCTTGTCGGCGATCACCGTCAGCGACTTGGGTCCGGCGCCCGACACCAACAGGCCGCGGAGATCGTCGCCGGGGATATCGGAATTGGCGATACGCTGGAAGCGCGCGCCGCCATTCTCGATTACCGCGAGGCCCCAGCTGGTGGTGGCCCAGAGCCGGCCACGCGTGTCGGCCCTGATCTCGCGCAGACGCAGCGGCGGCGCCAGACCCGCTATCGTCGGCTTCTTCCAGGCGCCGTTGGACAGCACGCGCAGGCCGTCGTAGGCGGCGATCCAGACATCGCCGTTGGCGTCGACGGCGACACTGTTGGGGCTGTTGAGCGACTCCTTGAAGTCGGTCCATTTCTTGCCGTCGTACATCGCGACGCCGCTGCTGTGGGTCGCCCAGATATTGCCCTTGCCATCGACCGTCGCGGCGGCGAGGCGCACGTGCGGATTGGCGAAGGGCGGGGCGTCGGCCAGCGGTTTCCAGTTGCCGTCGATCCACTGCGCCATTCCGCGACCGAGGATGGCCTAGGTCGCGCCATCGGCTCCGACGACGAAACCCCGCGCGTGGTCGAGCGTCGCGTTCTCGACGCCGAGCGCGGCGTTCGCGGTGTCGACCCACTGGCCATTCTGGAAACGGGATATGCCTTCGCGGTGCCCGATCATCGGCACGCCTTTGGCGTCGCAGGCGAAGGCCTCGATCGGCGGCTTGTCGCGGCGGTCCAGTTTCGCCCAGCCGTCGGCTTCGCGGATCGCCACGTCCTGGTAGCCCGCCAGCGCGAGCTTGCCGCCACACATGGCGACATGGCGCAGCCCGGCGACCGGCGCCTTGTCCTTGCCTTCGAAGCCGTTCCAGGAGCCGGCCGAATCGAGGCAGTAGGGTCCGCCGGAGCCCATCGGCGTTGCGCAGACCAGATCGGTCTGCGCCGTGGCGGTCCCGGCCAGCAACGTCAGCAGCGTGGTCAGCATCGGCATCCGGATTCGCATGTCTGCCCCATTAATGTATTGAGCGCTCATTAACTATAAATCGCCGCGATTGCCACTGCCGAAAGACGCGTTCGACCCCCGATGATTGGGGGGGGGGGCGACCATGTCGCCCCGCATGCGCCATTGTCGCTGTCGGCTGGCGGACGCCTATCGAAAAAACTCCAGATCGACCGTGCAGTTGCGCGTATCGGACGTGCCATCCGAACGCGTGAGCACGTTCGTGCCCGTAATCCTGGAGCGTGGACGCGAAACGACGCCGCCATACTGTCCGGCGATCTTCCGGTCGGAGGCGACGAAAACGCCGTGCAGGCGCAGGGCGCCCGACGCGTCGATCATGCCCGCGCCGCGCTCGAACTGGCCGCCGGGCTGTCCGTCCGGGCCGATCGCGGGCCGTTGGTAGCGGGCCGTCGTACCGGCGATGGTCAACGAGAAGACGGCCTGGAAAGCACGTTTGCCGTCGGTCGCGGCGACGCAGACGATCGTGCCGGTGTACTCGCCGTCCAGCGTGGCGGACCCACCGGGTTGCGCGGGGGCGGCGGTGGGCGCCGAAGCGACCGTATCCGGTCTGGAAAACTCCAGATCGACCATGCAGTTGCGCGTATCCGACGTGCCGTCCTTGCGCGTTACTATCTGCGAACCGGTAATTCTCGGTCGTGGATGCGAGACGACGCCGCCATATCGCGCGACGATCCTCCAGTCAGAGCCGCCGACGATGCCCTCGAGCCGCAGCGTGCCCGACGCGTCGATCGTGCCGGCGCCGCGCTCGAACTGGCCGTTGGGCTGTCCGTCCGTGGTGATCAGAGCCCGCTGATAGCGTGCGACCGTGCCGGCAATTACGAGCGTGAAGGCGGCTCGATAGCGACGCTTCGCGTCCGTCGCGTCGACGCAGACGAGTGTCCCGTTGTACTCGCCGTCGAGGGCGGTGGCCTGACCGGGCGGCGGCGGGGCGGCGGGTGCCGGTGGGGGCTCGTCCGGCCGCCGGGACGGTTGCCCGGGTGGCGACGTCTTCGATTCGAAGGCGACGGAACAGGACAGCGTCGTGCGGGCGCCGTTGCGCGTGGTGACCACCGTGCGACCGGCCAGATGGAACCCGGCGACGGAAACACGACCGCCATACTCGGAGGCAACCTGGAACGTCGGACCCGAGAAGCCACCGTTCAGGGTGATTTGACCGTCCAGGCCGATCTTGCCGGTGCCGGTTTCCACGGGATCGCCGGGGCCGGCGGCGGCCTGGCGCCGATAGCTGGCCTCCGCGCCATCGATGGTGAGCGCGAATGTTCCACCCGGCGGCGTCGCGACTCCCGGGGCCGGGTCACAGACGACGGAACCCGCGTAGGTACCGCTCATCGACCGCGGCGTCGCGGTCGCGACCGGTGGTGCCCAGGTAAGGGGGGGGCGGGCGCGCTGGCGTCGCGGCTGGCGCGGCGGCGCGTCGGTCGGCCTCCAGCTTGCGGCGCTCTTCCTCGGTACGGACGCGGGCGGCGTCGATCTCGCGGCGCTCCGCGTCGAGCTGCGCCTGTCGCTGCTCCTCGACCGCCTTGGCGCGGGCGCGGCCCTCGGCGGCGGCGCGGCGGTGCGCCTCGTCGCGCTCGCGGGTCGCTTTCGCGGCGGCGTCGGCGGCGGTCTTGCGTTCGAGTTCGGCGCGACGCTGGGCGGCCTGGGCCGCGTCGATCGCGGCTTTGCCCGCCTCGACTTCCGCCTGCCTGCGTTGCTCGTACCAATAGAACCCACCGCCGCTGAGCGCGACGGCCAGCAGCGCCGCTGCCCACGGCCAGGACGGTCGACGGCATGGGCCGTCCGCCGTCGCTGGTGACCGTGAAGGTGCGGACCGGTCGTCCGATGTTCTTGTAGGCTTGCTCGCCGAGCGACTGGAACCGCAGATCGAGCTTGCCCTCGATCTGGTCGAACACCGAACCCGAGACGCAGATGCCGCCCTCGGGCGCGATGGTCTGGATGCGCGCCGCGACGTTGACGCCGTCGCCCAGCAAATCCTCGCCGTGTACCAGCACGTCGCCGAGATTGATGCCGATGCGGAACACCATCCGGTCGGGCTCCGGCAACTGGTCGTTGCGCGATTGCACGGCCTTCTGGATTTCCGTCGCGGCGCGGACCGCTTCGACCGCGCTCGCGAACTCGCACAGGATGCTGTCGCCGCCGGTATTGAAGATGCGGCCGCCGTGCAAGCCGGCCGCGGAGGCGAATATCTCGCGATGGCCGCGCAGCACCTCCAGCGCGCGTTCCTCGTCCCGACCCATGAAGCGGCTGTAGCCGACCACGTCGGCGCACAGGATCGTCGTCAGCTTGCGCTGCGCGGGTGGTCCGGAAGGGGGTGACGCATCGGAAGGCACGCATCGATCTCCGCGCCAGGTGAGGGGACAACTACTCCAGGGTCTTTACCTT
>CAMDVZ010000360.1 GCA_945878895.1 Caenispirillum bisanense
CCTTCTCCCCTCCTGCGAGGGGAGAAGGAAGGGTTGTTGGCGCGGCGGGCTTTTCCCTGTTGGAGCACGCGCCGACCACGGCTGGAACATCCTCCCCTCGCGATGTCATGAGCGCACTCGACCAACTTTCTCCGGACACTCCTGCCGCCGTTGGCAGGGGAAGGTATGAGTCTTCGATGCCGGCGTGTGTCGCTTCGCGCCCTCGCTACACCCGCACGACGTGCACGTCGGTGAGTGGCTTCTTGTCCAGCCGCGACTTCACGATCCGGCGCACCGCGCGGCGGGCGGCCTCGGCGACGGCGTCGTCCTTGCGGGCGTCGGCGTTGCTGAGATCCTCGATCGCGTCCTCGACCGCGTCGATGGCCTCGGCGACGATTTCCTGGCCTTCGCGGTCGTCGGTCAGGCCCTGGAGCGTCAGTCGCGGCGACGAGAGCAGCTGACCCTTGGCGTCCATGACGAGCGTCGCCACGGCGGCGCCATGCCAGAGCAGCTTGCGGCGGTCGCGCAGGCCCGCGTCGTTGTCGGAGATCAGGCGGTGGCCATCGCGCGCCAGACGGCCAACCGGAACGTGGTCGATGACGCCCGGCTCGCCCGGCGCCAGACGCACGAGGGAGCCGTTGGGAGCGAGAATGGCGGTCGGCACCTGGCACTCGCGCGCGAGGTTGGCGTGCTCGACCATGTGGCGGTGCTCGCCATGCACCGGCACCGAGATTTTCGGCCGCAGCCACTGGTACATGCGGGCCAGCTCGTCGCGCGCGGGATGACCCGAGACGTGGATCGAGCCCAGGCGGTCGGTGACGATGCCAACGCCTTTGGTCGCGAGCAGGTTCTGCAGGCGGCCGACCGATTTCTCGTTGCCCGGAATCATGCGCGAGGAAAAGATCACCGTGTCGCCGGCCTGCAAGGCGATCTCGCGGTTTTCGCCCATCGCCAGCCGCGCCATCGCGGCGCGCGGCTCGCCCTGGCTGCCGGTGCAGATCAGGCAGACCTTCTCGCGCGGCAGCCAACCGGCATCGCGCTCCGACACCGTCTCGGGGAAATCGAGCAGATAGCCGTTCTCCTGGGCTGCCTCCAGCATGCGATGCAGGGCGCGGCCGATCAGGACGGGATGCCGATCGGCGGCGATGGCGGCCCTGGCCGCACTTTCGACGCGCGCGAGGTTGGAGGCGAAGCAGGTGATCGCCACCATGCCCTTTTGCTTGGCTATCAGGGCGGCGAGATTGTCGCGCACGCCCGCCTCGGATCCGGCCTCTCCAGGCACGAAGACGTTGGTCGAGTCACACACGACGGCCAGCACGCCCTCGTCGCCATAGCGGCGCAGGGCGGCATCGTCGGTGGCCTCGCCGATCAGCGGATCGGGATCGATCTTCCAGTCGCCGGTGTGCATCACGGTGCCGAACGGCGTGCGGATGGCGACCGCGTTGGGCTCGGGGATCGAGTGGGTCATGGTGATCAGTTCGAGATCGAACGGACCCAGCGAAAACTTGCCGCCGAGCGGCACGATGGTCACCGGCACCTGGTCGACGATGCCTGCTTCCATCAGCTTGCGCTTGAGGATGGAAGCCGCGAAGGGCGTGGCGTAGACGGGGCAACGCAGCTTCGGCCAGATGTCCGGCACGGCGCCGAGATGATCCTCGTGGGCGTGCGTCAGCACGATGCCGAGCAGCGCGTCCTTGCGCTGCACGATGAAGGACGGATCGGGCATCAGCACGTCGAGGCCGGGCGTCGAATCGTCGCCGAAGGTGACGCCGAGATCAACCATCAGCCACTTGCCGCGACAGCCATAGAGATTGAGATTCATCCCGATCTCGCCGGCTCCGCCGAGCGGCAGGAACAGGAGTTCTTCGCCGGGAACGGTCATCGGGTGGCACTCCGGCGGAGCACGCGCCGCGACGTCCCGGCACAACTCATACCTTCGCTCGCGCGATCGCATTCACACAGCTCGACGCACGGCGATGGTCTACTCCCGATGTCATCCCGAGCGGAGCGAGGGACCCCGGATTCTTCGAGCCTTCGTGCGGTAGAGACGCCGCGCCGAGGTCCCTCGCTCCGCTCGGGATGACATTGGTTTCGTGGCTCCAACGGTGCGCCGATCGCCGAAAACGCTGGCTTTGTCCGCCATCGCGAGATGTGTGGAACCGGTAGCCCGGTGCGTGGGGCGACGGAAAGAATCTCGATCATCGGGTGTTTCCTTCGCGCGGCGGGAAAACCTCGCCTGCGGTGATGCGTCTGACACTCCCGTCCGGGAGGCGCAACAACAGCGCGCCCGCGTTGTCCACCCCCTCGTTGCGGCCAGTCAGCGCGTCCTCGCCCAGACGCACCGTGATTTCACGGCCGATCCAGGCCGCCCTGGCCGTCCACGCCGCCCCGACGGGCGCGAAACCGCCACGCGTCCAGACGCCGTACCAGCGTTCCAGCGCGTCGAGATAGGCCACGAACACCTCCTCGGCGGAGACCGTCACACCCTGTTCCGCCAGGCACGTCGCGCCGTAGCCGGTGGCGGCGGCCGGCGGCGCGCTGGCGACGTTGATGCCGGTGCCGACGATCACGTGCGCGACGTTGCCGTCGGCGCCGAGGATCGACTCAAGCAGGATGCCGGATATCTTGGCGCCATCGACCAGCACGTCGTTGGGCCCTTTGAGCGTCACCGGTGCGCCCGGCGGCAGGACGGCCACGGCGACGTCGGCGACGGCCAGCGCCGCCACGAAACTGAGCTGGGCCGCCAGATCCGGGCGCGTCCGCGGGCGCAGGATGGCGGAGCTGTAGACGTTGCCCGGCGGCGAGGTCCAGCCGCGACCGCGGCGGCCCCTGCCCGCCTCCTGGCGCAGGGCGCGGATCACGGTGCCCTCGCGGGCGCCGGCCTCGGCCAGCGCCGTCGCTTCGTCGTTGGTGCTGCCGACCGTTTCGAGCGTGGTGACCGACCAGAAGCCGGACACCGGATTCATCGCATGAACAGCGCGTGCGCGGCGGCCTGGGCTGTCGCCAGGAAGGGCGACTGGAAGACGAGGAAGAACGGGAACACGAACACCGCGGCCACGAACGTCACGCCAGACAGGACGCCTTCCATCGGCGCGTCGAAGGGCCGGACCGGCGGATCGAGATACATCACCTTGACGATGCGCAGATAGTAGAACGCCGCGACCACGGAGGCCGCCACGCCCAGCGCCGATGGCCAGTAGAGGCCCGCGTCGATAGCCGCGATGAAGACGTTGAGCTTGCCGAAGAAGCCCGCCAGCGGCGGAATTCCCGCCATCGAGAACATGAAGAACAGCATCGCCAGCGCCATCCGGGGATGGTTGCGCGACAGACCGGAGAGGTCCTGGATGGTCTCGGCCATGATGCCGTCGCGACGCATGGCGAGGATGCAGGCGAAGGTACCGAGATTCATGACGAGGTAGATCGTCATGTAGACCACGACCGAGCGGATGCCCTCCTCGGTGCCGGCGGCGAGGCCGAGCAACACGTAGCCCATGTTGCCGATCGAGGAATAGGCCATCAGGCGCTTGATGTTGTCCTGGCGGATGGCGGCGAAGGCGCCCCACGCCATCGAGGCGACCGCGACCGCGATCAGGATCTGGCGCGACTGATCCAGCAACGGCCGGAACGGGCCCATGACGACGGCGACCAGCAGGCCCAGCGCGGCGATCTTGGGCGCCACCGCGAACAACGCCGTGACGGGCGTCGGCGCGCCCTCGTAGACATCGGGCGTCCACATGTGGAACGGCACCGCCGACACCTTGAAGGCAAGGCCCGACAGGATGAAGACTAGGCCGATCACGGCCCCGGCCGATGGCGGGCCCTCGGCCAGTACCCTGGCGAGGCCGGCGTGACTGGTGGTGCCGGCGAAGCCGTAGACCAGCGAGGCGCCGTAGAGGATGAGGCAGGACGCGACGGCGCCCAGCACGAAATATTTCAGGCCCGCCTCGGTCGAGCGCAGATTGTCGCGCTGGAAAGCCGCGATGATGTAGAGCGCCAGCGATTGCAGCTCCAGCCCGACATAGAGCGTCATCAGGTCGGCCGCCGACAGCATCACCATCATGCCGACGGTCGCGAGCAGGATCACGATCGGGTACTCGAACCGCCACACGCCCTCGCGGCTCATGAAGCCGCGCGACATGACGATCGCGACCGCCGAGCCAATCAGCGCCAGCACCTTCATCGCGGCGTTGAAGGGATTGACGACGAACAGCCCGTTGTAGCCGGTGCCCGAGTTGCCCTTGACGACCAGGGCGACGCAGATCATCAGCGCCAGCGCCGAAATCCAGGAGATCGCCTCGACGCTGCGCTCGCCGCGGAAGGCGCCGAACATCAACAATCCCATCGCCACGACGACGAGGAATATCTCGGGTCCGGCCAGTGCCCAGTTTTCCAGTCCGATCATTGCCGGCCCCCTAACGCGCCAGCATGGCGGTCGCCTTGGCGACCTTGAGCGCCGCCTCGTAGTCGCCGATCAGCTTGGCGACGGAGGCGTCCATGACATCGAGGAACGAGGACGGGTAGACGCCCATCCAGATCGTCACCAGCACCAGCGGCGCGAAGATCGCGATCTCGCGCCCGTTCATTTCCGGCATGGCGCGGGCATCGTCCCCGGCCGCCGCGCCGAAACAGACCCGGCGGTAGAGCCAGAGCGCGTAGGCGGCACCGAGGATCACGCCGGTGGAGGCGATGGCAGCCACCCAGGTATTGGCCTTGAAGGCGCCGGTCAGCACGAGGAACTCGCCGACGAAGCCCGACAGGCCCGGCAGCCCGACGCTGGCCATGGTGAAGAACATGAAGGTCAGCGCGTATTTCGGCATCGTGTCGGACAGGCCGCCATAGCGGTCGATGTCGCGGGTGTGCAGGCGGTCGTAGACCACGCCGACGCAGAGGAACAGCGCCCCCGACACCAGGCCGTGGCTCAGCATCTGGAACAGCGCGCCCTGGACGCCTTGCGTGTTCATGGCGAAGATGCCGA
>CAMDVZ010000361.1 GCA_945878895.1 Caenispirillum bisanense
CGGCGTTGCGACGACAACGCCGATGCCCGCGCGCAGGTACCGTTCGCCACGCCGCGAAGCCCCTCATCCGGCGCTGCGCCCCACCTTCTCCCCGCCTCCGCGGGGAGAAGGAAGAACCACGGCGGCAGAGCAACTCCTTGCGACGGGAACGCGAGGCCGCCGCGTGCGGGAAGGCGCTGCGATCACGACGCCTCGAAGGCGGTCGGTTGGCTTTACGCGGACATTCCGGCACCGGCGGGGGTCGGCGACGTGTAAGGAATTGGCCGGCGCACTAGTTCACTGGGGCCCCCCTCGTCGCCCGCCGCGACGCCATCGCGCCGGATTTCAGCCGTGCTACAGTCGAGGCCTCTCCTCCTTCGATGGAACCTCCGACAATGGCCGCCTACGATCTCATTCTCCGCAACGGCACCCTGATCGACGGCAGCGGCGCGACGCGCCGGATGGCCGATGTCGCGATCCGGGGCGACCGAATCGCCGCCGTCGGCGCGCCGGGCTCGTTGCGCGGCGACAACGAGATCGACATCGCCGGCAAGGTGGTGGCGCCGGGCTTTATCGACGTCCACACCCACGACGACACCGCCCTGATCGAGAATCCGGGCATGGCGATGAAGGCCAGCCAGGGCGTGACCACGGTCGTGTGCGGCAATTGCGGGTTTAGCGCCGCGCCCTTCCGCATGAAGGAGCCGGTGCCGCACAATCTGTCGCTGATCGTCAAGCAGGAGCGGTTTCTGAAGGCCACGTTCGGCGAGTTCGCCACGCTGGTCGAGGACGCGAAGCCCGCCATCAATGGCGCTTTCCTGATCGGCCACGCGACGTTGCGCTACAGTTCGATGGGCAACGATCTCAAGCGCGCAGCCTCGGCCACGGAAACCGCGGCCATGCGCGAGATGCTGGATGGCGCGCTGGCCGACGGCGCCATCGGCCTCTCCAGCGGCCTGTTCTATCCGCCCGCCGCCGCCGCCACGACCGACGAGGTGGCGGAGGTCGCCATGCCGCTCGGCAAACATGGCGGCGTCTACACCGCCCACATGCGCGACGAGGGCAACGACATCCTGGCCGCGATGGACGAGACCTTCGCGATCGGACGGCGCGCCGGCGCCCCGGTCGTCGTCTCGCATCACAAGTGCGCCTCGCGCGCCAATTTCGGCCGCATGCGCGAGACCCTGCCGAAGTTCGACCAGGCGATGAAGGACTGGCCGATCTCGTTCGACGTGTACCCCTACGTCGCGGGCTCGACGATCCTCGCCAAACACATGCTCGACCGCGCCGACAACGTGATGGTGACATGGTCGGACGCCATGCCCTCGGCCGGCGGGCGCGACCTGAAGGACATCGCGGCCGAACTCGGTTGCACTATTTACGAAGCCGCCGATCGCCTGCAGCCGGCCGGCGCCATCTACTGGCAGATGAGCGAGGACGACGTGCGCAAGGCGCTGTCGCATCCCCGCGCGATGATCGGCTCCGACGGACTGCCGCTCGACCAGCATCCGCATCCGCGCCTGTGGGGTACCTTCCCGCGCGTGCTCGGCCACTACAGCCGCGACCTCGGCCTGTTCCCGCTGGAGGACGCGGTGCGCCGCATGACCTCGCTGTCGGCCGCCAATTTCGGCCTGAGCAAGCGCGGCCTGGTGCGCGAGGGCTTCTACGCCGATCTCTGCGTGTTCGATCCGGAGACGGTGATCGACACGGCGACCTTCGAGGCGCCGGTGTCGGCGGCACTCGGCATCGCGCTGACGATCTGCAACGGCACAACGGTCTGGCAGGACGGCAAGGCCGCCGGCGGCCGCGGCGGTCGCGTGCTGCGGCTGGCGCAGATGAAGGCGGAAGCGGCGTGAGCGCCATCGGACGCGCCGGCCTCGCGCCGCTGCTGTCGGGCATTCTCGCGGCGTCGCACGCCACCCTGGCTTTCGCGCAGATCGCCCCGATGCCGCGCCAGCCGGTGCCGATTCCGGGCGCGCCGCCCGCCACCGTCGTGCCGCCCGCAGCGCCGGCCGGACCACCGCCGATCGGACCCAACCCGACGCTGGCGGAGCTGATCCGCCTGCACGGCTTCCAGATCGTCGCCGTCACCCAGCCCGCCGACACCATGCCGGTCGTCTTCGTGCAGAAAGCCAACGCGGCCTGGTTCTGCCGCCTGGTGAAGGACGGCGTCTTCAGCCCGCGCCTGGCGGCCGAGTTCGGCGGCTACCGCTGCACCGAGATCAGGTGAGACGGCGCCGCGGCGGCGCTTCGGCACGGACCGATCGCGGGCCGACGGTCGCGGCGAGCCGGAAACCGACATCCGCGATGGAAAATTTCACGCGTCTGTGATCTAGTCCATCGGGTCAGTGATCATGGACGACGGCCGGACCCGGCGCGACCGGGCAGCCGACGGATTTCACGGGGAGAGCGAAAATGGATCTTTTTCTCAGCTTCAATGGCCGGATCAACCGGGCCAAGTTCTGGCTCGGCTTCCTCGGCCTCATGGTCGTCTACGCGATTCTCGGCGTCGTCGCCGGTGGCGCGATGATGGCCTCGATGAGCGCCAGCGGCGATCCATCGGCCGCCGGCATGGGCGCGATGGGCATCGTCGTGGCGATCGTCTACCTGGCCTCGCTGTGGCCGGCGCTGGCGATCCAGGTCAAGCGCTGGCACGACCGCAACAAGTCGGGCTGGTGGGTGCTGATCGCCTTCGTGCCGGTCATCGGCGGCCTCTGGATGCTGATCGAATGCGGCTTCCTCGAAGGCACCAAGGGGCCGAACCAGTTCGGCGCCGATCCGCTCGGCGGCTAGTTTCGCCATCGACCCGACCACGCGATACGACGCCGCCTCCGGCAACGGAGGCGGCGTTTTCGCGCGTGGGCCCTCAACGGGCGCGACCTAGCGCAAGGCCATCTGACTTGCCAGCAGCTGATTGTGACGCTGGACGATGCCGGGGATCAGGAACGCATCGACGATCACCCAGACCCCCAGAACCAGAAAGCCGAGCAACCCGACGGCGACAAACGTCAGGATGAACGAAAACACGAGGATCAGCAGCTGCGCAACGCCGGTCCCGATCTGCCCGAGATAGAAACGGTGCGCGCCGAAACCACCCAGGAAGAACCACAGGAGATAGGCGATGCCTGCCGACTTCTTGGCGGCGTCGTATTGCATCATCTTCGCGACGTCCGACAGTGGCGCCGTCTGGCCGTAGCCTGGATGCGGCGGCGCGTCACCGGGATGCGGCGGCCGCGGCGGCGCCACCGGCGCCGGCATGGACGGATTGATCTCGTTGGACATGGCCTGATATCTCCACGGGCGCCTGGCCCCGAGCTCCGATACCCAGCCTACATCGCCAACCTGGGCGATTGCACGGGAAACGCAACCGTGGTCGTCCGCTCTACCCCAGCGGCTTCGCCACGAAAGGCCACTGGTCGCGCGAGGCTTTTTTGAACGGCAGCGCGAACATGTCGGGGGCGACGGCGCCGGGCACCGCGACGTAGAGGATTTCCGACGCCACCGGCGCGTAGGCGGCGTGGAAGTGTTGCATCGATTTGACGACCACGACCTTCTTCGTTTCCGGATCGACGCCGACATTGAGGAAGCAGTCGAGGCTGGAGCATTGGGCGCGCAGGGTGTTGCAGACCACGACGATGCCGCCGATGTCGAAGGCCGCCATGTCGCCCGCGCGCCCGACGCCCTTGCGGGTGCCACCGAAGCGGGTGGTGGCGTTCTCCGCGAGCCCGATCACTTTGGCCCGCACGTCGATTGCCGGACCAGACATCACGCCGAGCTTGCCGCCCAGCCGCAGATCGACCTCGGCGCCGATGCCGACCTCGAAGGCGATGCGCACGGCGATGGGATCCCAGAACATCGCGATGGCGGCGTCCTTGATTTCCCTGTCGATCATCGCCTGGAGCATGAACGTCGAATCGCTCGACGCGCCACCGCCGGCGTTGTCGGACACGTCGGCCAGCACCAGCGGACGCGGCTGGTTGTGCGAGGCCGCGCGCGCCATCGCCTGGTCGAGCGTCGCGTAGGCCGGCTGTGCCTCGGCGGCGAAGCCGTGGAACTCCATGCCGAGCTCGCGGGCGAGGCGCCCGGCCTTCGCCTTGTCGCCATCGGTAACGACCAGCATCTTGCTGCCCATGTCGGCGACGTCGGCCCACGGGAAGCCGTGGATCACCGACACCGACAGCACGCCGTCCTTGCCTTCCATGGCCGAACATTTGTCGACAAAGGCGCACATCGGATCGCGCGTCGTGTGGAAGACGCCGACCGCCTTGCAGTCGAACCACGCCATGACGGGGTTCGTCTTGCCGTCGAGCTTGTCGGCGACCAGCGTGAAGACCTCCTCGGCGCGCTCGTTGACGTCGACGTGCGGGTATTCCTTGAACAGCACCACCACGTCGGCGCATTCGATCTTGCGCGCGCTCACGTTGGCGTGCAGGTCGAACTCGACGCCGATGGCGACATCGGGGCCGACCAGCTCGCGGACGCGCTCGATCAGATCGCCCTCGGCGTCGTCGTAACCATCCGCCACCATGGCGCCGTGCAGGCTGAGCAGCACCGCGTCGAGCGGCATGGCCGCCTTCAGGTCGCGCAGGATCTCGTCGCGGAAGCCCTCGTAGACGCCGCGCACCGTGATGCCGGCGGGTGCCGCGAAGGCGCACAGGCTCTCGATCGTGGTCCAGCCGCGTTCGGTCGCGCGGTTGCGCCAGACCACCAGCGGCCCCGCGAACATCGGCGGCGGATCGCCGTAGTTGCCGCCGCGATAGAGGCAGGTGTCCTCGAACATCCGCATGCCGGTGGGCAGCGAGGCGAAGGTGTTGGTTTCGGTGCCGAGCGTGGCGGTGAAAATCCTGCGGGTCATGTGGTTCCTCGGGACAACGGTGCGTGATCCGGAGCCCCCCCCCCGCGAATCACGCAAACAGTGGCAT
>CAMDVZ010000362.1 GCA_945878895.1 Caenispirillum bisanense
AGATAGCTGGTCTCGCGGTCCGTCGGGCGGAAGTTGCTCATCGCGGGGCGCTCCTTCCCAAAGCCGTCCCACGATTCTATACGGACGCGATTCCCGTGGGAATCCCCGACCATCCCCCACGATGCTTTAAGTCCGACAGGCTGCTAGCCACGAGATAGCCTGTCGCCGCGTCGCCGTCCCGCGACAACCCCGCCCGCCGGATTGGCCACCCTCGTCGCGTTCGCGCGCCAGCACCCACGCCGCATGCCGGCAAGAGAGCATCGATGAATGGTCCCGACGACGTCGCCGCCGCCTACGCCCGGATCCAGGGGCATGTCCGGACGACGCCCGCGATGGCCTTGCCGGCAGGCGCGTTCGGACTCGCCAATCCGCTGGCGGTCAAACTGGAGTCGACCCAGGTCAGCGGTTCGTTCAAGGGTCGCGGTGCGTTCCACAAGCTGCTGCTCAATCCGCCGGGCGCCGCCGGTATCGTCGCGGCGTCGGGCGGCAACCACGGCGCGGCGGCTGCCTACGCCGCGCGGGCATTGGGGCACCGGGCCGAGATTTTCGTGCCCACCACCTCGTCGGCCGCCAAGGTCGACCGCCTGCGCCAGTATGGCGCGGTCGTCCACCTGGTCGGTGCCGTCTACACCGAGGCGCGGGCCGCCTGCGACCGGCGCGCGGCCGAAACCGGCGCCATGGGCGTGGCTGCCTACGACGATCCCGAAGTGTTCGTGGCGGCCGGGTCGACGGCGCTCGAATTCGAGCGGCAGATCCCGTTCGACACGCTGCTGGTGGCGGTTGGTGGTGGTGGGTTGATCGCCGGCTGCGCGCTGTGGTGCGGCGGACGGGTCAAGGTGGTGGCGGTCGAGACCACCGGCACGCCGACCCTGCACGCCGCACTCGCGGCGGGCGCGCCGGTCGACGTCGCGGTCTCGGGTCTGGCAGCCGACGCGCTGGGTGCCACCCGCATCGGGGCGCCGAACTTCGAGATCGCGCGGCGGTTTGTGTCCGACAGCCTGCTGGTCGGGGACGACGATGTTCGTCGGGCACAGCGCGCGTTGTGGTCGGAACTGCGCGTGATCGCGGAGCCTGCCGGTGCCGCCGGTCTGGCGGCGCTGATGTCGGGCGCCTACCGACCATCCGCGGGAGAACGCGTTGGAGTGATCGTTTGCGGTGCGAATACGGACCCGACGACGATCGGGACGTAGACGTTTCGTCCATGTCCGATCGTTTATTTGCCGAATGGACGATGAAGCGACGCTTAGCCGTTGAAACGAAGGCCGGAATGTTGCTACTGATCGGGCACTCAGCCATCAGGGACACAATAGCCGGCGATCTTTTCAGTCGTTTTCCACCTCAATCCCGGGCCGTGCGGTTTGGCGGTCGTGCCCTTGATCACGGCACGCGGGACAACCTCCAAGGATCGATTCTTTCTTCATGCTTGTCGCGTTCGTTCTCGTTGTCTGTACCGCGATCCTGTTGTGGCGCGATCCCATCGCGCGGCGCCTGGGCATCGTCGACTTGCCGGATCGCGACCGCAAACTGCACGCTCGGCCAACGCCGCTGGTTGGCGGACCCGTGTTCATCGTCGCCTACCTCGCCTGCGTCGCGACGATATACTTCCGCATGGACGACCAGGAGCAGGCGCTCTACGCGATCACGGCGATCGTGTTGCCGCACGCCATGCTGGGGCTGATCGACGACCGGCTGCGGCTGCCGACCGACGCCCGGTTGCTGTTTTCGGTCTCGCTGACCGCCGCGGCGCTGCTGGCCGACCGGTCGCTGGTGATCCGCACCGTCTATTTCTCGTTCGGCGGCGACCTCGGCCTGGTGCCGATCAGGCTGCAATCGCACTTCGCGTTCTTCCTGACGCTGATGCTGATCGTGGGCACGGTCTATTCGGTGAACCTGATCGACGGGAAGAACGGCGTTCTCGGGGTCTACTTTCTGTCCACGACCCTGTTCGCCGGCATCTGGTTGCACGGCGGCAACGGCTCCCTCCTGTTGGCGGCCATCGCAGCGATCCTCCTGTTCTTGGTCTGGAACCTGCGCGGGCTGGTGTTCGCGGGCGATTCTGGAGCTTATCTGGTCGGGGCGCTCGTGGCGTCCACGATCCTGCTGATACACCGCGAGCAGGCGACGGCGATGACGTTTCCGATCGAACTGATCGGCCTGGTCGTTTTCGTGCCAGCGGTCGACGCGGCCCGCATGCTGGCGCGCCGCCTGATGCGCGCGCAAAATCCTTTCGCGGGCGACAGCGATCATTTCCATCACCTCCTGTGGCGCCGTTTCGGGCCGGTCGGCGGCCTGCTGGCGTTCGGCGCGACGGTTGCCGTGCCGCTTGCGGCGGCGGTCGTGTTTCCGCGTCACGCATGGGCGGCGTTGCTGGTGGCCGCGGTACTCTATGGCAGTCTCGTGCTGGTTTGCCACCGCCACGACCTGCGAACGGTATCGACCTGAGGCGGCGGACCGACCGGCGCCCCGTTCCGCCGGATTTGAGCCGGTCTGCGGAACGCGCATCCCGGCCCGACCGCGACTCGGCCTTGCGTCGCGGGAACCGCGCAACTAGCGTGCCGCCTCTCGTCACGCCGATGGACACCAGAGCATCATGAAATTCACGGGCACCGAAAACTACGTCGCCAGCGACGATCTGCGCATCGCGGTCAACGCCGCCATCGCGCTGCAGCGCCCGCTGCTGATCAAGGGCGAGCCCGGCACGGGCAAGACGGTGCTGGCGCACGAGGTGGCGAAGGCCTTGGGCAAGCCGCTGACGGAGTGGCACATCAAGTCGACCACCAAGGCGCAGCAGGGTCTGTACGAGTACGACGCCGTGTCCCGCCTTCGCGACTCCCAGCTCGGCGACGGACGCGTCAAGGACATCTCCAACTACATCAAGCGCGGCAAACTGTGGGACGCCTTCACGTCCGAGGAGCATCCGCTGCTGCTGATCGACGAGATCGACAAGGCCGACATCGAGTTTCCCAACGATCTGTTGCAGGAACTCGACCGCATGGAGTTCTTCGTCTACGAGACCCAGCAAACCATCAAGGCCAAGCAGCGGCCGATCGTGATGATCACGTCGAACAACGAGAAGGAACTGCCGGACGCCTTCCTGCGCCGCTGTTTCTTCCACTACATCCGCTTTCCCGACCGCGAGACGATGGCGCAGATCATCGCCGTGCATTTCCCCGACATCCAGCGCAACCTTGTGCGCGAGGCGATGACGGTGTTCTACGATATCCGCGACGTGCCGGGCCTGAAGAAGAAGCCCTCGACGTCCGAATTGCTCGACTGGCTGAAGCTGCTGATGGTCGAGGACATTCCGCCGGAAGCCCTGCGCAGCAAGGACTCCGCCAAGCTGATCCCGCCGCTGCACGGCGCGCTGCTCAAGAACGAGCAGGACGTGCATCTGTTCGAGCGTCTGGCCTTCATGGCGCGGCGCGAGAAGACCTGATCCGCCGACCCGAATGCAACCGGACGGCGCCCCGCGCCGTCCTCCGCCTTCCGGCCCCCGCTTTCCGGAGCGACGCGATGTTCACCAACTTCTTCCTCGAACTGCGCCAGGCCAAGGTGCCGGTCTCGGTCAAGGAATACCTTGCCCTGCTCGAGGCGATGAACGCCGGGCTGGCGGAGTATTCGATCGACGATTTCTACTATCTCAGCCGCTCGATCATGGTGAAGGACGAGCGCAACATCGACAAGTTCGACAAGGTGTTCGGTCAGGTCTTCAAGGGCATGGAGACGCCTGCCGGCGAGGGCACCGCCGAGATCCCGGAGGAATGGCTGCGCAAGCTGGCCGAGAAGCTCCTGACCGAGGAAGAGAAGAAGCAGATCGAGGCGCTGGGCGGCTGGGAAAAGCTGATGGAGACGCTCAAAAAGCGCCTCGAAGAGCAACAGAAGCGCCATCAGGGCGGCAGCAAGTGGATCGGCACCGCCGGCACCTCGCCGTTCGGTGCCCACGGGTTCAATCCCGAGGGCGTGCGGATCGGCCAGGACAAGAACCGCGAGGGCCGCGCCGTGAAGGTGTGGGACAAGCGCGAATACAAGAACCTCGACGACAACATCGAGCTGGGCACCCGCAACATCAAGATCGCGCTGCGCCGTCTGCGCAAGTTCACCCGCGAGGGCGCCGAGGTCGAGCTCGATCTGCCCGACACGATCCGCCGCACCGCCGCCAACGCAGGCTATCTCGACATCAAGATGGTTCCCGAGCGGCGCAACAAGATCAAGGTGCTGGTGCTGTTCGACATCGGCGGCTCGATGGACGCCCATATCCGGGTGTGCGAGGAGCTGTTCTCGGCAGCTCGCACCGAGTTCAAGCATCTCGAATTCTTCTATTTCCACAATTGCCTCTACGAGAAGCTGTGGAAGGACAACCGGCGCCGCCATACCGACACCACCTCGACGCAGCAGGCACTCAACACGTTCCCGTCGGACTACAAGGTGGTGTTCGTGGGCGATGGCTCGATGAGCCCCTACGAGATCGTCTATCCCGGCGGCAGCGTCGAGCACTGGAACGAGGAAGCCGGCCAGGTCTGGATCCAGCGCATGCTGGACACCTATCGCCACGCCATCTGGCTGAACCCGGTGCCGGAGCGGCACTGGCAGTACACGCCCTCGATCCAGCTGCTGAAGCAGCTGATGAGCGATCGCATGTACCCGCTGACGCTGGATGGCCTCGACCGCGGCATGCGCGAGCTTAACCGGTAGCCCAACCACGTCGAACGCATCGGCCGGCGGCGGCGCTTTCTCGCGGCCGCCGGTTCGCGACTTGCCGGGCGCCGGATCGGCTATAGTGGCGTCAATGCGTTATCCCGGATCGCCGCCATGAACCCCGCCGACCGTCTCGACCTCGCGAAACCCTTCAAGCCCGTCAACATCGCCGTTCTGACGGTATCCGACACGCGCACGCCCGAG
>CAMDVZ010000363.1 GCA_945878895.1 Caenispirillum bisanense
AAGCCCGTCATCTGATCGAGAATTTCTTCGCCCGCCTCAAGCAGTACAGGGCCATCGCCACCCGCTACGACAAGACCGCGCGCAACTATCTCGCCGCCGTCCACCTCGTCGCCGCACTCATTTGCCTCAATTGAGGACAGGCCCTAGGCGCGCGAGCATCGGATCGGTGTCGCTCACCACTGCGGCGAGGTCGCGCTGGGCCGCCCGAATGGCCGCCAGCGATGGTGTCGCACCCGAAGACAGCTGGTGTGTGGCCTTGGCCAGAGCCGCCTGGGCCTCGACCGATGTCGGCGCGCCAAGGCCGAACATGTCCGACATCAGCCATGTGTCGGCCCGCCCCATTCGCTCGAACGGCTCGCGCCGAACGGCGACCTTTTTGGCCTCCGTGAGCTCGATCAGCAGCAGCTGGTCGCGGGTTTCGTCGAACAGCGGTTCGAGCGACGCCAGCACCAGCGGCGAGTGCGTCGCCGCGATGATTTGCGGTTTCGTCTTCTGTCCAACCAGCGCGCCGATCGCCGCCAGCAACGCAGGCAGGATCACGCGCTGCCATTTCGGATGCAGATGGCACTCGACCTCGTCGAACAGGAACAGCATCTCGGATGTCTGCGGCGTGTGCGTGAGTTTGCACGCTTCGACATGTTCCTCCCAGGCCCAGACCAGCATATAAGCCAATCCCAGAATTCGTCGCATGGCGGCCGATGCTTGGGTGATCGGAATTTCGCCGTAGGGGAGGCCGATCCACGGCACTTCGCGGGAATCGCGGATGGATGTCTTGCGCGGCCTCGCCGGTTTGATCGCCTCGCCGATGCCCTCCGACAACGTCAACAACGTGGACCGCAGCGCAGCGAAGCGCTTCTTGTGGCGGTACTGCCAGTTCGACCAGTCCTCGATCAGGCCGTTAGCGGCACGGCCATTGTCACCCTCGAGCCCATCGAACACCTCGGCCGCCGTAAACACGCAGTAGCCGTTGCCGTACTTTCGGGCACGTGACCTCCGCGCCGATTCGCGCTGGTCGTCCACGAAAAGGTCTATGCCGTCTTGGTGCTCACCGCCCGCACGAGCCTCATCGAAGACGGCGAATCCGCCATCGACCATGGCGTAGACGATGACAGGTCGGGGCATCCGAGCGCCGCCGGTAGCGACCAGACGCCAGCCCTCTATAACGGGATCGTACTTGGCGGTCCGGCTTGTGCTGGCATCGACCAAGCCGTGAATTGTCCATTCGAGTTCGGCGTCGCGGCGCTTGCCGTCGGTCGGTACCGCCCTGGCGCGCGGCCACAATCCGCTTTCGGCCCAGAACGCGATGTCGAGCAGCAGCGACTTGCCGAGCCCGTTGTCGCCGGTAATCACGTTCAGGCGCGGGTCGAGGTCGAACGCCACGTCGGTCATCGGGCCAACGTTTTGAATCGACAGGCTTTTCAGCATCGCGTTCACGAACCTCCGGACGGTTCCGGACTATAGCCGAAAGGTGGCAAGGGCGGAATTGCGTGCCCGGTGCCGATCCGGAGATGTCGACAGGGCCGTGCGGTTATGGTGACGACCACGAGGGTAGTGGCAATCATGTCGAGACTCCTTTCGGGAAAAGCATAACCGCGCGGCCGGACAATGCCGGTCGCGGGCTGTTTTCGGGTTGCGGTTGGTCGGTACGGTGGCGATGACGTCCCGTCGGAGTGGGTTCTCCCGAACCTCTCGCCATCATGTCGGGAAACCTATAGTCCAGTCTGACTAGTCGAGTCAACAGAGAGATGCTCATAGAGATTTTCATGGAATTGCCCGTGCCAACGCACCGAAGCGCAGCGGGAGGCGACGACTACGCAAAACCGCCACCCGAAACGGACCAACGGTATCGTGGCCTCCCGGGTGCGCGGCGACGGGGGGGCCGGACCGGGCACGGCAGAGGAGGGGACAGGGCTGGACGACGGCGAGGCGGCGCTTTGAAATCACGCGCCCTTTTCTCCGGCGTCGGTCGCGAGTCCATCCGACGCCGGGATACTAACCGGCATGCCGGTTAGCCGAACACCCGCCGGAAGATCGTGTCGACGTGCTTGAGGTGGTAGCCCATGTCGAACAGGGCCACGAGTTCCTCGTCGGCGAGGAATTCGCGTATCCGCGCGTCGGCACGGCACAGCGCCATGAAGGAGCCGTTGCCCTTCCACGACTCCATGGCGTTGCGCTGCACCGCCGCATAGGAATCCTCGCGGCTCATGCCCTTCTGCGTCAGCGACAGCATCACGCGCTGCGAGAAGACGAGGCCGCCCAGCGAATCGAGATTGGCCTGCATGCGGTCGGGGTAGACCACCATGTTCTCCACGACGCCCGCGAGGCGATTGAGCGCGAAGTCGAGCGTGACGGTGGCGTCGGGGCCGATCATGCGTTCGACCGAGGAGTGCGAGATGTCGCGCTCGTGCCACAGCGTGATGTTTTCCAGCGCCGGCACGACGACGGCGCGCACGATGCGGGCGAGGCCGGTCAGGTTCTCGGTCAGCACGGGATTGCGCTTGTGCGGCATCGCCGAACTGCCCTTTTGCCCCGGCGAAAAGAACTCCTCGGCCTCGCGCACTTCGGTGCGCTGGAGGTGGCGGATCTCGGTCGCCAGATTCTCGACCGATCCGGCGATCACGCCGAGCGTGGCGAAGAACATGGCGTGCCGGTCGCGCGGGATGACCTGGGTCGAGACCGGTTCGACGGCGAGGCCGAGTTTTTCGGCGACGTGTTCCTCGACGCGGGGGTCGATGTTGGCGAAGGTGCCGACCGCCCCCGAGATCGCGCAGGTCGCCACGTCGGCGCGGGCTGCCAGCAGGCGGGCCTTGGCGCGGGCAAAGGCGGCGTAATGACCGGCCAGCTTGACGCCGAACGTCGTGGGCTCGGCGTGGATGGCGTGGCTGCGCCCGATGGTCGGAGACATCTTGTGCTCCAGCGCGCGCTTTTTCAGCGCCGCCATCAGCTTGTCGAGATCGGCCAGCAACAGGTCGGCGGCCTGCGTCATCTGCACCGCCAAGGTCGTGTCGAGAACGTCCGAGGAGGTCATGCCCTGGTGCACGAAACGCGACTCGGGTCCGATGAATTCGCCCAGCCAGGTGAGGAAAGCGATGACGTCGTGTTTGGTGACGCGCTCGATGGCGTCGATCTTTTCGACATGCAGCGCGGGCTCGGCCGCCAGCGCCGCCATCGCCCTGACGCCGCCCTCGCGGATCGCCACGGCGGCTTCCTTCGGCATGACGCCCAGCCCGGCCATCGCGTCGCAGGCGTGCGCCTCGATCTCGAACCAGATGCGGAACCGGTTCTCGGGCGCCCAGATGGCGACCATGTCGGGGCGGGAATAGCGCGGAATCATCGAGGGCCTCGGCTGCGTTTTTACCGCGCCTTTTACCGCCGGGGGGCCGTTGCGGCCATGGAATACTTGACCTATGGGAGCAAGGTTTCCCGACCGGATTGGCCATGATCTTCCGCGACGCCACTGCCGCCGACATCACCGCCCTCCATCGCGTCAGGATGGCGGTGACGGAGAACGTTCTCCAGGACGCCGCCCGCGTGACCGCGGCGGACTACGCCGCCTTTCTCGACGATACGGGCAAGGGCTGGCTGTGCGAGGTCGACGGGCGGGTGGTCGGCTTCGCCATCCTGGACATCGTCGGCGCGAGCGTCTGGGCGCTGTTCGTCGAGCCCGGTTTCGACCGCCGCGGCATCGGCCTGCGTCTCCACGCGACCATGCTCGACTGGTACTTCGCCGCCCACGACCGCCCATTGTGGCTCGGGACGGAGCCGGGCACCCGGGCGGAGCGGTTCTACCCGTCGACCGGATGGAGCGATGCGGGTCTCCGGCCGAACGGCGAGCGGCGGTTCGAGATGACGAAGGACCAGTGGCGGGCGGCGCGACCGCGGCGACAGGCGGTCGACGTACCGGGCGCCGGCGCGTGACCATCGCTTGCGCGTCCGCGCGAAGGGCGGCAACACGGTCGGCATGACCCCGCTCGCCCAGTTCCCGCTCGCGGACCGCCGCACCGTCGTGGGTGTGTTCGCCGACATCGACGACACGATCTCGACCGACGGCAATCTCACCGCCGAGGCCTATTCGGCGCTCGAAGCCCTGAAGAACGCCGGTTTTCTCGTCGTGCCGGTGACCGGCCGGCCGGCGGGATGGTGCGATCACGTCGCGCGCTTCTGGCCGGTCGACGCGGTGGTGGGGGAGAACGGCGCCTTCTGGATGTGGCTCGACAAGGAACAGAGGCGGCTGCGGACCCGCCACGTGCAGGACGACGCCACGCGCGCCCAGGGCCGCCGGCGGCTCGACGCGGTGCGCGCAGACGTGGCGCGCGAGGTGCCCGGCGCCGGCATCGCGTCGGACCAAGCCTACAGGGTGGCCGATCTGGCGATCGATTTCCGCGAAGACGTGACGCCGCTGCCCGATGCCGACATCGCGCGCATCGTGGCGATCTTCGAGCGCCACGGCGCAACCGCGAAGGTCAGCTCGATCCACGTCAATGGCTGGTTTGGCGATTACGACAAGCTGACCACCACGCGCCTGATGATGGCGGAGCTGTACGGAATCGACCTCGACGCCGGGCGGTCGCGCTACGTGTTCGTGGGCGATTCGCCCAACGATTCGCCGATGTTCGGTTTTTTCCCGAACGCGGTGGGCGTCGCCAACGTCGTCGATTTCGCCGACCGCATGCCGCACCTGCCGCGTTGGGTGACGATGGCTCGCTCGGGCGCCGGGTTCGCCGAGCTGGCCCGGGCGCTGCTCGACGCGCGGCGCTGACCCGCCCGTCCAGCGTGCCGTTTGGACACGCCGGTACGCGCGTGCTTGATTTCCTGCGGCGATCGGAGGACGGTGCGCCCGGATCGGAAACGCGATCGCAGCGGGGAGAATTCACATGCGTCTATGCACCATCCAGCG
>CAMDVZ010000364.1 GCA_945878895.1 Caenispirillum bisanense
ACTCATTTGCCTCAATTGAGGACAGGCCCTAGTCTCAGGTCGCGACGACACCGACGGCGCGGTCCACTTCGGGTCGCGACAACGTCGGAAACGCTGCCGCCAGCAAGGTCGCCACTGCCTCGCGATCGGCGGCATCGACGGTGACGCCGAGACACACCGCGTAAACGCCGAGGTTGCCGACGGCGGCCCGCAGGCGCTCCTTGACCGGCCGGTCGCGGTCGCCGCCGAACGGCGCATGCGCGGCCAGCACCAGCTGCTCGACATGCTCGGCCGCCAGTTCGGCCTGCGCGACCTGGCGCCGCACCGCCTCGACCTGGGCCGGGAAATCCGCGCCCGATCCGCGCGTGCTGCCGCCCAGATCCTTGATCTTTTCACGCAAGCTCCGCGCCGGGCGGATGACGTCGGACTGCCATCGCGCAACATCGGCCCGGATCGCCTTCAGCTTCTCGACGGTGAGCGTGCCACGCCCCGACGCCCCCATCCAGGCGCAGAACAGCAGGACATTGACATCGACGCCTCGCCGCTCCTGAAGGTCGAGGCAGGCGCGCGCCACCCCGTCCCCGCCATAGACCTCGAGCGAGAAATTCCAGAACGGGTGGGGCAGAAAATCGCTCATGGCACGGTCGGTAAGGCGTACACGCGGGCGCCGGCTTTTGCTAGTGTCGGGGCCGCATGACGGCCATCGGCGACATGGAAGACCTCGACATCACCCGCGCCAAGCTCGAACGGCTGCGGCAGGATCACCGCGACCTCGACGACGTGATCGCGCGTCTGATCGAGAAAGCCCCGTTCGACATGCTCCAGCTCCAGCGCCTCAAGAAGCGCAAGCTGGCGCTGAAGGACCAGATGACCCAGCTCGAAAGCCACCTGATCCCCGACATCATCGCCTGAGCCGCCTTGCGCGCCGGGCGCGCCTTCCTGTACCTCCGCGCTTCCGGGGCCCACGGCCCGCTCTTTCCGGATTTTCATCGATGGCGACCCGCCGGGCCAAACCCTCCCCACCGACGACCGCTCCGGTCGTCGGCATCGTCATGGGCAGCCAGTCGGACTGGTCGACCCTGATCCACGCCGCCGAGACGCTGACCACGCTCGGCGTGCCCTTCGAGGCCCGTATCGTCTCGGCCCACCGGACCCCGAAACGTCTTTACGACTATGCGACGTCGGCGCGCGGGCGCGGCCTGAAGGTGATCATTGCCGGTGCCGGTGGTGCCGCCCATCTGCCAGGCATGGCGGCCGCCATGACCCCGTTGCCCGTGCTGGGCGTACCGGTCGAAAGCCACGCGCTGAAAGGCATGGATAGCCTGCTGTCGATCGTGCAGATGCCCGGCGGCATTCCGGTCGGCACCTTGGCCATCGGCAAGGCCGGTGCCATCAACGCCGCCTTGCTGGCCGGCAGCATCCTCGGTCTTGCCGACGCGCGGATCATGGCGGCGGTCGAAGCCTGGCGGGAACGCCAGACGGCATCGGTGGCGATCGCGCCGGTCGACGCGCCGCCGACGTGAGCCCGCCCATGTCGCTGCCCTCCTCGCGATCGCTGGCGCCCGGCGGAACTATCGGCATGCTCGGTGGCGGCCAGCTCGGTCGCATGACGGCGCTGGCGGCCGCCAATCTCGGCTTTCGCTGCCACATCTTCGCGCCCGAGGCGGAGTCGCCGGCCGCGATGGTCTCGGCGGCATGGACGCGCGCGGCCTACGACGACGAGGCTGCCTTGACGGCGTTCGCCGAGGCCGTCGACGTGATCACCTACGAATTCGAGAACGTGCCGGCCGCGACCGCCGAAATCCTGGCGCCGCTCAAGCCGCTGCGCCCCGGCGCCCGGCTGCTCCATGTCGCCCAGCATCGGGGTCGCGAAAAGACATTCTTCAACAACCTCGGCATCGCCACCGCCCCGTGGGCGCTGGCGGGCAGCGAATCCGATTTCGCGGCCGCCGTGCGCGCGATCGGCACGCCCTGCATCGCCAAGACGACGACCGAGGGCTACGATGGCAAGGGCCAGGCGCGCATCGTCGCCGCCACCGACCTCGCCGCCACGTGGGCCCGACTCGGCGGTCGCGAACTGATCGTCGAGGGCTTCGTCGATTTCGTCGCCGAAGCCTCGGTGATCGCCGCCCGCGACGTCGATGGTGCCGCGCGCTGCTTCCCGATCGGGCGCAACGTCCACCGCGACGGCATCCTGCACACCACGACCATTCCCGGCGGATTCGACGCGGCCACGCTGGCGCAGGGCGAGGACATCGGTACCCGAACCGCCGAAGCGGTCGATCTGGTCGGGCTGGTGTGCGTCGAATTGTTCGTCGGCCGCGACGGGCGGATGCTTGCCAACGAGATGGCGCCCCGGCCGCACAATTCCGGTCACTGGACCCAGGATGGCTGCGTCACCAGCCAGTTCGAGCAGCATGTCCGCGCCGTCTGCGGCCTGCCGCTGGGTCCGGTCGAGCCGCGCGCGAGCCGGATCGAGATGACCAACCTGATCGGCGCGGAAGCCGAGGGCTGGCGGTCGATCGTCGCCGAGCCAAACGCCAAACTGCACCTCTACGGCAAGGGCGAAGCGCGCCCGGGACGCAAGATGGGGCACGTCAACCGTTTCTGGCCTTGATCCCGCCGCCTTCGCGGTGCGTGATGGCGCTCCCGACCGGAGGAAAACAGATCGGCATGGCCGCCATTGGAAGGACCGTGTTTCTCGTCGCGCTGGCGACCGCCGCCTTCGCGTCGTCCGTGGTCGCGCAGCAAAGCGAGGTACGGCCGCCCGAGATCGTTCGGCCACCCGGCGGCGACGGCAGCACCGTGACAATTCTGCGTGGTGGCGGGGTACCGGCGCAGCCAGCCGGCGCCCCGGCCGGACCGACCCGTGCGGTACCGGCGCAAGCCGCGCCCGTCGGCGGCGGCACCCAAACCACGGTAACGACCGGCCCCGGCGCCCTGCCGCCAATCATCGTCTACGACGGCTCCGGCCGCGTTCCCGTGGTCCGGCAGGGCAGGCCACCGGGGATAGATGGCTATCCGCAACCCCCGCCCGTGCGACGATCGGGCGACGGCAGCCCGGTGGGTCCGAGCCGGACGCCGGCGCCGGCTTACGGCTCCGGCGGCCTGGTGCCGCCGCTGGTCGGCAATCAGCCAGCGCCGGCACAGCCTCGCCCCGTCTGCCGGGCTGGCTACCGGCTCGACGGGACTTGCCGCGACAATCCTTGAGACAGGATCAGCGCGCGGGTCCCGTCCGCCATGTCGCGCCAAAGCCTTGCACGCGGCTCTTGAGCTTCTCGATCCGCATCACGTCGTCGATCCGGCGAGCCAGAAACGCCCACGTCGCCGAACCATCGTCGGAACGATCATTGAGCCAATACATCAAGGTCGCCGAGTAAACCCCTGCCAACAAACCCCGCTTCGTGTAAAAATTGAAGTCAGTCGCGGTATCGCCTGCCGCGTACCAGATCGAATCGACGGTGCGGTACAGCAGCTTGGCGGCCAACGGCGCGTTGAATGGAAACGCCAGCACGAAGATCGCGCGCCTCACCGCCTCGCGCTCGGCCGTCACGCCTTCCAGCCGTAGCCTGATCCCGAGCGTGATCCGATCTCGCACCTTCAGACCGTCCGCGCCCCGCCGTTCCATTTCCGCCGCGACACGACGATCGGCGCGCAGGCTGTGCCATTCGATCATGCCCACGGGACCAGCCGGAAACGCCAGCACGGATTCGGCAGCGACAATCGCGCCGGCCGACACCGCCGAGCGGATCGCCGCCTGGCTCCAGCCATCGAACGCCACGTGGGCGAGAACCGCGTCCAGCACCCTGTCGCGCAACACGTCCGGCCCGGTCGGATCGTCGATCATGGTCTGTCTCCCTTGCGCGGTCGCTAAAATACGACCGATCCGCCAGATCCCACCACCATTCCTTGTGGCCATGGCCGGTTACGTGGCGAATTGTCCCCCGCGACGCCGATTCCGTCCGAGTCGGGCTTCCCATCGCCAAAACCCTGTGATACCTACCCGGCCCTGACGTCGGGCCAGGCGGCCCCTCCCCGAAATGGAGCGCGAGCAAAAAGTGCAAGTTCTCGTCCGCGAAAACAATGTCGACCAGGCGCTACGCGTCCTGAAGAAGAAAATGCAGCGCGAAGGCGTGTTCCGCGAGATGAAGCTGCGGCGGAACTACGAGAAACCGTCGGAGAAGCGCGCCCGCGAGAGCGCCGAGGCCGTGCGTCGCGTCCGCAAGCTGATGCGCAAGCGCATGGAGCGCGAAGGCTACTAGTCTTCGCAGGCTCGCGCCACGAACCACCCCCGCGCCCTTGGCTCGGGGGTTGTTTGTGTGGTCGTGTCCGCCGTCGCGTCATCGCTCCAGCAGGCGGTCGATGGCCCGCTCCAGGTCCATGACGTCGGTGACATCGATATCGGGCGTCTCGTGTGTCCCCCGTGGTACCTGACGGCGGTGGCGGCCGGTGCGGAAGCGGATCGTCGCCATGCCCAGCGCCTTGGCCGGTGCGATGTCGTTGTCGATCCGGTCGCCGATCACGATCGCCGCCGAGGGCGCCACGCCAAGGGCGGCGCAGGCGCCCAAGAACGCCCCCGGGTCTGGTTTGTGAAAGCCGGTCGCGCCACTCAGGCCAAGATGCCCGAACAGGTCCGCGACGCCGTCACGCTCCAGTCGCTCGCCCATGCGTTCGGGCTGGTTGGCGACAATTCCCAGTTTGAGCCCGCGCGCCGCCAGCTTCCGCAGCAGCGCCGGCATCTCGGGACGCATCTGGAACACATCGAGGCCGCCGACCATGGCGCGCATGCGATCGGTCACGCGCCGCATCGCGGCTGGATCGCCGCCACACAGCTCCTCGATCATCCAGGCATAGGCATCGGGCGCGAAAGCCGCGACGGCGCGCTCGCTGGCGG
>CAMDVZ010000365.1 GCA_945878895.1 Caenispirillum bisanense
GTGGGGGGGGGGGGGGGTCAACCGCGACGCCGCGGGGTGAAATCCCCCCACCCCAGCCCTCCCCCACAAGGGCGGAGGGAGCAAGAAATGGCGTTATTCAACTTGAACGAGCGCCTATGGAGGTCCGTTGTCCTGCAAGCGCGTCATGGGGCCGCCCGGCCAGCGCTTCCCAGCCTGTCGTTTCGGCTGGACGGGACGAGTCCCGGCTGGACGACGGCCGCGACGGCTGGCCCCGACAGTCCCTGCCGCGCATGAAGCCAGGATGGCAGCTTTAATTCGTGTATCGGCTTTCTGGTTCACCTCGACGAACGTTGTCGCGACCACCCGGCGCACATGTCCCTTTGGACGGACATTGTCATGCGATTTCGGCATTAATTCCGGAATCAGCACTCGGCCCTCCGCCAGAGAAGTTCGATTGGCCACCGGTCGGTGCGACGACCTCCGGGTGCACCTTTGTGGCCCGCTGGTCGCAGCTGAATCGATAAATCGCCGCAAAATTTATAATTAACACATACATATAAATGAAATTCATCGAAGCTGCTCGCGTGCGAAGAGCGCGATCGTCCGCTGGTCGAGTCGCCGTGACCGGTCTCGAACCAGGGGGGGCGGGCTATCCAGTCGAGAGTAACAACCCCGTAACCTGATGACTTAAGGCTGTATTCCGGCCGCGCGTTCGATGTCGATATGTGCAAAAAGCTGAGCGCGCGACTAAGAAAACAGTTGCCCGTCGGAATGCCGACAGGCAAGATTAACCTCAGAGTTATTGGTTCCGGTGGCGCGCGTGGCGCGTTGGCTAGATCGAATTCATGGAGGCGTTCGATGACGTTTACCCGGAAAGCCCTGGCGGCAAGCCTGATCGCCCTGTCGCTCGGCGCGGTCGCCCCCGCGAGCGCGCAACAGCTGGTTGTGCCGGCCGCCGTTCGCGGTGCCATCGTGGCGTCGGTCAACGCGGGCGACTCCAACGCGCTGTCGGCGCTGGTGGACGCCGATCCGGCGCTGGCCGTCGCGATGGCGCAGGCGATCCTCGAAGAGGCGGCGAAGTTGCAGGCGATCGATCCGCTGCTGGCCGCCAAGGCGGCGATCGTGGCGCTGAACATCTATCGCCAAATTCCGGGCTCCGACCAGTTGCCGGGCTACGGCATGGCCTTCCGTCTGGCCAACGTGAACAAGGCTGCCGTCGATCTGGTGTTCGAGCGCGGGGTTATCCTGCAGCGGCTTTACGCGTTGGACTTTGGTGGACTATCCGGCTCTGGCGTTGGGGTCAATTATGTCGGCGCCGAGATTCCGCGTCTGGCCTTCGCCAGCATTCACTGATCGTCGATGGCGCCTGTTTCCCTGACCGGTGTCTCCGTAACTGTCGGGCTTCGTACTAAAAATAAAGAGGTTGACTGGTGTCCTCAGATAAGGTTTCCTGGTTTGGTGCGGGTCTGAGCGTGGCTTTCTACGCAGTGGCCTTGGGGAGTGTCGCGACCGCGCAGACCCGCCCCGGCACGGTGGCCCCCGCGGCGGCAGAGAACTACGATCCCAAGGGATTGCCGGTCGGCAGCTTCCGGCTGTTCCCGACGCTCGATCTGGTGGAGATGTACAACGACAACATCTATGCCACCGGCGCCAAGACCGGGAGTTTCGTTTCCGTCATCCGGCCCCAGCTCGACCTCCGGTCGGACTGGAACAACCACATGCTGAACATGCTCGCCTATGGTGCGTTCGGCTTCTATTCCGCCAACGCCGGCGAGAATTACCAGGATTTCGGCGTCGGCTTCAATGGCCGCGTCGACATCCAGCGCAACTGGAACCTGTTTGGCGGCGCCTCGATCGCCGGCAAGCACGAGGAGCGCGGTTCCGCCAACGCGGCATTCGGCGGCGACGCGACGCGCTATCTGCAGACCTCGGCCAACCTCGGCTACTACCAGAAGATCAACCGGTTCAGCGCCCGCCTCGAGGGTGCCTACCAGAACTATTCGTTCCTCAACAACAAGTCGCTGGGCACCGTCGGCGTGGTGGCGAACAACCAGGATCGCGACCGCAACGAGTTCGCCGAATCGCTGCGGCTGGGCTACGAGTTCATCGAGAAGTACGAGGTCTGGATCCAGGGCGGCATGAACCAGCGTCTCTACAACAACCAGTTCGACATCAGCGGCATCGAGCGCAATTCGTTTGGCTGGGAAATTCTCGGTGGCGCCACGGTCGATTTCGGCGGCATCACCCAGATCGAGGCGTTCGCGGGCTATCGCGAGCAATCCTATCGCGACGGTCGTCTCGGCAGCCTGCGCGGCGCCACGTTCGGCCTGTCGGGCATCTGGAACCCCATCGTTCCGCTGTACATCAAGCCCTACGTCAAGCGGACGATCGAGGAGACGGTGTTCAGCGCCTTCAGCGGCTTCTGGTCGACTTCGGTCGGCATCGACGTCGACTACAAGATCCGACCGAACGTCCAGATGACGGCGGGCGCCAGCTACACGCGCAACGAATACACGCGCAACGCCACGGCGGCCGGTCTGGCCTCGACCGATCGCAACGACAACATCCTCGATCTGTCGATCGGCGTGAAGTACTATCCGACCGAGAATTTCTACGTTGGCCCGGTGTACCAGTTCACCAACCGGACGTCGGACTTCGCCGGTCTGAACTACGACCGCCACCTGATCGCGCTGCGGGGCGGCGTCCTCTTCTAGGGCGCCGACTTTCCGGCAGGGCAACCGGCCGGCACCGCGATCGGAACGACTGGAGCAGGACATTCCATGAGCATCGTCTCGACACGGCCGCGCATCGTCGCGGCCGTGTTCGCATTCCTTCTGGGCGTGCTGACCGTGCTGGCCGGTACGCTGCCGGCGCAGGCCCAATACCGCCTCGGCAGCGGCGACAAGGTCAAGGTGACGGTGCTCGGCGAGGAGGAGCTGTCGGGCGAGTTCGAGGTCGACGGCGGCGGCACGCTGTCGCTGAAGGCGATCGGCCGCATCCCCGTGGCCGGCCGCACCGCGGCGGAAGTCGAACAGACGATCACCGGGATGTATCGCAGCAGCGGTTTCCTGCGCAATCCGCAGGTCAGCATCGAAGTCACCAACACGCGGCCCTTCTTCATCCTGGGCGAGGTCCAGAAGCCGGGTTCCTATCCCTTCGTCAACGGTCTGACCGTCGCGCAGGCGGTGGCGATCGCCCACGGCTACACCTATCGCGCCTCGACCTCGCGGATCCGGGTCAAGCGCCAGGGCACCACCGAGGAAGTGACGGCTACCGAGGACACGCCGGTGATGCCGGGCGATATCGTGCGTGTGCCGGAGCGCTTCTTTTAGCCAGCTCCCGGCTTATCCACCGCCATCGCCCCGGTCGGGGCGATCGGCGGCCCACGGCTGCTTTGCAGGACGCCGATCACGGCCTTAAAAGAACTGGTCCCGAGCCCCGCCACGTCGGGCCGGCGGACGGAGTGAAGCAATGAACATGATGACTCCTCCCCAGTTGTCCGGCGGGATCGGGACGTCGGAGGGCGGACGCGGTCTCGCGGCCCTGAAGACCGACGCCCGCGAAGTTTTCCGCATGCTGGACCGCCGCAAGTGGCAGATGTTCGGCGTCGTGCTTCTGACCATGATCCTGGTCGCGATCTCGTTGGCCCAAATCACCCCGACCTTCCGCGCCACGGCGACGGTGATGCTGGATTCGCGGAAATTCCGCGTCACCAAGGTCGAGGAAGTGTTGTCGAGCGTCCAGGCCCCGGACCTCGCCGCGTTGCAGACCGAAGTCGAGATCCTGCGCTCGCGCAGCCTGCTGGGCCGCGTCGTCCGCAAGCTGGAACTGCAGCGCGACCCCGAGTTCGGCGGCGCCGATTCCGCCAGCGGCCTGCGGACCGCGCTGGCGTGGGCACGCACCCAGGTCGGCCTCGGCCCGGCGACCAGCGCGCCGCTGAGCGAAGCCACAATCGCGGACCGGCGCTTCAACACGACGATCGACCGTCTGTCGGAGCAGCTGACCATCATGCCGCGCGGCCGTTCCTACGTCATCGCGCTCTCGGTAGGTTCGGCCGACGGTGCCAAGGCCGCGCGCATCGCCAACGTCGTCGCCAGCGAATACATCATCGACCAGCTGCACGCCAAGATCGAGGCCAACAAGAGGGGCGTCGAGTTCCTCAACGAGCGGCTCACCGAGCTGCGCCGGGCCTCGGAAGCGGCCGATACCGCGCTGGCGCGCTTCCGCCAGGACAACAACATCACGGCCGGCCGCGACGCCACGGTGTCGGCCCAGTCGCTGAGCGAGATCAACACCCAGCTCAACATCGCCAACACGCAGCTGGCCGAGCGCGAGTCGCGTCTGGTGCAGTTGCAGACGGCGCTGCGCAATCCCGGTGGCGCCACCGCCATCACCGAAGTGCTGACGAACCCGCTGATCGGGGCGTTGCGGGCCCAGGAGGCCGAGGTTGCCCGCGTCGAGGCCGAGCTCGCGCAGCGCTATGGCGACAACCATCCGCGCCTGATCCAGTCGCGCGCCCAGCTGGCGGATTTGCGTGGCAAGATCGGCGGCGAGATCGGCAAGATCGTGGCCGCCGTGCGCAGCGAGGTCGAGGCGGCGCGCTCCAAGGTCAGCCAGCTCAAGGAGCAGCTCGGGGCCGCCGAGAAGCGGTCGGGCGCCCAGGGCCAGACCCTTGCCACCGCCAAGCAGCTGGAGCGCGACGCGGATTCCAACCGCGCCATCCTCGACAGCTTCATGACCCGCTACAAGGAATTGCGCGAACAGCAGGAAATCCAGCAGCCCGACGCGCGCGAGCTGTCGAACGCCATGATTCCGGTGGCGCCCTCCTCGCCACGCTACATCATGATCCTGATCATCGCGTTCGTGGTAGCCACCCTGATCGCCAT
>CAMDVZ010000366.1 GCA_945878895.1 Caenispirillum bisanense
GGACGAAGGCGTCCAGATCCTCGAACTCGCCCGCAAGGCCCAACGCCTGTTCCAGCGGCAGGAGCCCCGCGAAAAGCGCCGCCTGCTCAATTTCCTGCTATCGAACTGTTCCTGGGAAGACGGCGTGATGACCGCAACCTTCCGCCAACCGTTTGATTTGCTTGCGAAAACGTCCGTCGCGGCGGCTGCTGGCACGGGCGGAAGCGCGAGCGCTTCGGCCAAAACTGCGGTTTGGCTGGGGGACCAGGATTCGAACCTAGACTAACCGGGTCAGAGCCGGTTGTTCTACCGTTAAACTATCCCCCAGCGATGGCGACCGCCGGCCGAGGCGAGGATTTAGCGACGCGGGCGGCGCTTTGCAAGCCGTTCGGGCGCGCACGATGTCGCGTGGCGCTGTTTTCGCTCGCCGGATCGGGAGCGTCAGGATAGCATTGGCTCAAGGGAAGGCTTCAACGATCATGACCGGCGTGGCTGGCGACATCGGCGGATGGCGACGCGGAAGATTCGCGCACGTCTATGCCGCCATCGACCTCGGCACCAACAATTGCCGACTGTTGGTGGCGCGCGCTTCCGCGACCGGTTTCGACGTGATCGACGCCTTCTCGCGCCCCGTCCGGCTGGGCGAAAAGGTCGCCGACCAGGGCAGGCTGTGCGGCGAGGCCATCGAACGGACCATGGACGCGCTGTCGATTTGCGCCGCGAAGATCGACCGGGCGCGGGTCACGCGCTCGCGCTACATCGCCACCGAGGCGTGCCGCCGCGCCGACAATGCCGGCTGGTTCCTCGACGCCGTGAGGGACCGTATCGGGCTCGACATCGAATGCGTGTCGCCGGAGGAAGAAGCCCGGCTGGCTCTGGCGAGCTGCCATTCGCTGGTCGACCCTGCCGTGCCGCGCGTCTTGCTGGTCGATATCGGCGGCGGTTCGACCGAGGTGGTGTGGGTCGAGGTCGTCGCCCACGATGGCCCGGCGCGCTCGACCGACCTGCGTATCATCGACATGGTGTCCATTCCGTGGGGCGTCGTCACCTTGACCGAGGCAATGGTCGGCCAGGTCCGCCGCGACCGTCCGCTGCCGGACGGCCTCTATCAGTCGATGATCGATCGTATCCGCTCGTCGCTGGCGCCGTTCTGCGCCGTCAACAATGTCGGTTCGTGGGTGAACGCTGGTGCCGTGCAGATGATCGGGGCCTCGGGCACCGTCACGACCATGGCGGCCCATCACATGGGCTTGCGTCGCTACAATCGCGCCATCGTCGATGGCACGTGGCTCGATCGCGAGGCGATCCTGCGGATTGGGGCGGAACTGGCCTGCAAGTCGGTGTCGGAGCTGGTCAACGTGCCCTGTATCGGCCACGACCGCGCCGATCTGGCGCTGGCGGGCGGCGCCATCTTCGAGGCGGTGTGCCGTCACTGGCCAGTGGCGACGGTGCGAGTGGCCGACCGGGGTTTGCGCGAGGGCGTGCTGGCCGATCTGATGCGCCAGGCCGACCGGGACGCCGACCCGGTGTTGGCCCGCGGGTCGACCCAGCCGACCAGTCATTGAGCGCCGGCATGACGCGTCAGACAGGCAAGGGGGGCGGTCGCACCGGAACCCAGTTCACCGGCCGTCAGACGACGGTGCGGGTGAAAACCGCGCGCGGTCGCAAGATCGGTTCGACCCTCTGGCTGGAGCGCCAGCTCAACGACCCCTATGTGCTGGAAGCGAAGCGGCGCGGCTATCGTTCGCGCGCGGCGTTCAAGCTGCTGGAACTGGACGACCAGTTCGGGTTCCTGAAGCCCGGCGGGCGGATCGTCGATCTCGGATGCGCGCCCGGCGGCTGGACCCAGGTCGCGGTGGAGCGGGTCCGGCCGGGCAAGACCAGCGGACAGGTGATCGGGATCGACCTGACGGCGATCGACGCCATTCCCGGCGCCGAGATCCTGCACCACGATTTCATGCGCGACGATGCTCCGGCCCTGCTGACGGCCCGCCTTGGCGGTCAGGCCGACGTCGTGCTGAGCGACATGGCCGCACCTGCCAGCGGTCACACCCAGACCGACCACATGCGCATCATGTCGCTCGCCGAGGCGGCACAGGATTTCGCCGCCGACGTCCTGAAATCGGGCGGCGTGTTCGTGGCCAAGGTGCTGCGGGGCGGCACCGAGCGCGGGTTGCTGGAACGGCTGAAGCGCGATTTCCGGAGCGTCAAACACGTGAAGCCGCCGGCCAGCAGGGCCGATTCGGCCGAGATGTACGTGATCGCGACGGGCTTCCGCGGCCGGGATTGACCGGCCGGTCGATCCGGTGTCGTGTCCGCGCCGCGAGCGGCCCCGGTGGGCCGCGTTTCGGGTGGAGTAGCAGGCTATGACGATTTCGATGTACGCGGCCTCGGTGCCGGTGTTCCAGCGGCAGCTCGGCGCGCTGGGCAAGATTTTCGACAAGGCGGCCGCCCACGCCGCGGCGAGGAAGACCCCCGAAGCCAACTATCTCCAGACCCGACTGTACCCGGACATGCTGCCGCTGGTGCGCCAGATGCACATCGCCGCCGACTTCGCCAAGGGTACGCCCGCGCTGCTCGCCGGCGTCGAGCCGCCGAAATACGAGGACAACGAGGCCAGTTTCGCCGAGTGCAAGGCGCGCATCGACAAGACGCTGGCCTACGTCGCGACGTTCAAACCGGAGCAGATCGACGGCAGCGCCGGCAAGGACATCACCCGCACGATCGCGGGTGCGCCCATGACTTTCAAGGGCGGCATCTACCTCGCCCACTTTGCGATGCCGAACTTCTATTTCCACGTCGCGACCGCCTATCCCATCCTGCGCTATTGCGGCGTCGAGATCGGCAAGCGCGACTTCATCGGCGGCATGTAGTTGGCGAACCAGGAGGGGGCGATGGTCGATCCGGGCGTTGTCGCCTTCTACGATCGTCACCCGATCTCCGCGGCGCAGATTCTCGACAAGGTCCGCGCCAGTCGTGGATCGGTCGGGAGTCTCGACGCGGCCGACCTGTTCGCGCACGACCAGGATCACTATGGCGGTCTCGCGGCCAACGACGCGTTGGCCGCGGCGGCCGGGGTGTCGGCCGACAGTCTCGTCCTCGACATGTGCTCGGGCCTGTGCGGTCCGGCACGCTACAACGCCACCAGGCTTGGCTGTCGCGTCGTCGGGCTCGAACTCAATCCCGGCCGGTGCGAAGGCGCGCGCGACCTCAATCGCCGGACCGGACTCGACGGACGGGTGACGGTTGTTCGCGGCGACGTGACCGCGGCACCCTTCGCCGACGGCAGGTTCGACGTCGTGTGGAGCCAGGAAGCCTTTCTCCACGTGCCCGACAAGGCAGCGATGCTTGGCTCGGCCCGGCGGGTGCTCGGGCCGCGCGGTCGCCTTGCCTTCACGGACTGGGTCGCCGGTCCGTCCCTGACCAGCGAGGACCGGGCGCTGATGCGGGAGGGCATCGCGGCCTTGTCGATCGTGGAGCCCGCCGACTACGTCGCCGCGCTGCGCACCGCCGGCTTCGCCGCGGTCGAGACCACCGACGTCTCGACCGACTGGATTCCGATCCTGAAGGCGCGGCTGGCGATGTATCGCGGCTTGCGCGAGGACGCCCGTCGGACCACCGGGGCGGATCCCCACGCCGATTACGTCCGGTTCTACGAACGCTTCGTCGCGCTGGTCGACTCGGGCGCGCTGGGTGGCGGGCGTTTCGTTGCCAGCGCCTGACTGTCGGCGCACGGTCCTGACGTCGTGCCGGTCCAAGACGACATAATCTGTCGTTGTTCGGCGCATGGCACCATATCTTGTCGATGACTTGGCATTCGCGCCGCGATCTGTATGATGGTTCGCCATTCGAAACCAGACGGAATGGCGCCTGGCGCCGCCGTCCCCCAAGACGAGGTGGCCCATGTTCCAGGAAGCATACACGTTCGACGACGTGCTCCTGAAGCCGGCAGCCTCCTCGATCCTGCCCCATCAAGCCGTTACCGCCACCCGCCTGACCCCTACCATCGAGCTCGGAATTCCGCTGATCTCCGCGGCGATGGACACCGTCACCGAGGCCGGCATGGCGATCGCAATGGCCCAGGCCGGCGGCATCGGCGTGATCCACAAGAACCTCGACGACAAGCAACAGGCCGACGAGGTGCGCAAGGTCAAGAAGTTCGAAAGCGGCATGGTCATCAATCCGCTGACCATCGCGCCGGAATCGACGCTGGCCGACGCGCTGAAACTGATGACCGACAACCAGATATCGGGCGTCCCGGTGCTCGAACCGATCACCGGCCGGCTGGTTGGAATCCTGACCAATCGGGATGTCCGGTTCGCCACCGACATGACGACGCCGGTCTATACGCTCATGACTCGTGAGAACCTGGTGACGGTGCGCGAAGGGGTGTCGATGGAGGAGGCCAAGCGGCTCCTCCACAAGCGTCGGATCGAGAAGCTGCTGGTGGTCGACGACACCTACAAGTGCGTGGGTCTGATAACGGTCAAGGACATCGAGAAAGCCAACCGCTATCCCGGCGCGGCCAAGGACGAAAAGGGCCGGCTGCGGGTCGCCGCGGCCACCGGCGTCGGCGACGATGGCTATCGCCGGGCCGAGGCGCTGCTCGACGCCGATGTCGACGTGATCGTCGTGGACACCGCGCATGGCCATTCGCGCGGCGTGCTGGAGTCCGTCAGCCGCAGCAAGAAGCTGAGCAACTACACCCAGGTCATCGCCGGCAACGTCGCGACCCGCGAGGGCGCCCAGGCGCTGATCGATGCCGGCGCCGACGCCATCAAGGTCGGCATCGGCCCGGGCTCGATCTGCACCACCCGCATCGTCGCCGGCGTCGGCGTGCCGCAGCTCACCG
>CAMDVZ010000367.1 GCA_945878895.1 Caenispirillum bisanense
GCCGCCAGCGCTTCCTCGTCGATGGCGATGCGCTCCATCGCGCAGGCCGAGGCGATGGCGCCGTCGACGGCGATCTCCCACGCCATTTCCATGTCGATGGGGCCGCCGACGTCGAACAGGATGGCGCTTCTCATGGCGGGCAGCGTAGCGCGAACGGTCGCCGCTGTACCGCGTCGACTCCAGGCGCCGCGCGCAGGAACCAGGCGCGAAGCGCTACCCGCCTCACCGATTTCGCGGTCGCGACGCGGCTCAGTGCATGCTGCCTTCGAGCGACTTCACGATGTTCTCGCACATGACCTTGGCGTCGGCGAACAGCATCATCGTATTGTCGCGGAAGAACAGTTCGTTCTCGACGCCGGCGTAGCCCGAGGCCATGCCGCGCTTCACGAACAGCACCGTCTGGGCCTTCTCGACGTCGAGGATCGGCATGCCGTAGATCGCGCTCTTGGGGTCGTTCTTGGCCGCGGGGTTGGTGACGTCGTTGGCGCCGATCACGAACGCCACGTCGGTGGCGGCGAAGTCGCGGTTGATGTCGTCGAGCTCCAGCACGTCGTCGTAGGACACGTTGGCTTCCGCGAGCAGCACGTTCATGTGGCCCGGCATGCGGCCGGCCACCGGATGGATGGCATAGCGGACCTTGACGCCTTCCTTCTTCAGGATGTCGGCCATCTCGCGCAGCGCGTGCTGGGCTTGCGCCACCGCCATGCCGTAACCGGGCACGATGATGACCGATTGCGCGTTCTTCATCAGGAACGCGGCATCCTCGGCCGAGCCGGCCTTGACCGGCTTGTCGCTCTTGGGGCCAGCCGGTCCGCCGGCACCCGCGTCGGTGCCGAAACCGCCCAGGATGACGTTGAAGATCGAGCGGTTCATGCCCTTGCACATGATGTAGCTGAGGATCGCGCCCGAACTGCCCACCAGCGCGCCGGTCACGATCAGCGCGGTGTTGGCCAGCGTGAAGCCGATGCCGGCCGCGGCCCAACCCGAGTAGGAATTCAGCATCGACACCACGACGGGCATGTCCGCGCCACCGATCGGCAGGATCAGCAGGAAGCCCAGCAGCAGCGAGAGCGCGATCAGCAGGGCGAAGGCGATGCCCGAGCCGGTCGTCGCGAACCACGCCAGCACGACCACCAGCGCGATGCCGAGCAGCGCGTTGAGGACATGCTGGCCGCGGAACATCAGCGGCGAGCCAGACACGAGGCCCTGCAGCTTGGCAAAGGCAACGACGGATCCGGTGAAAGTGATGGCGCCAATGGCGGTGCCGAGGCCCATCTCGACGAGACTGCCGACCGCGATCTTGCCGTTGGCGCCGACGATTCCGAAGGCAACCGGCGACAGATAGGCGGCGGCGGCCACGAACACCGCAGCGAGGCCGACCAGCGAATGGAACGCCGCCACCAGCTGCGGCAGCGCCGTCATCTGGATGCGTAGCGCGATGAAGGTGCCGATGGCGCCGCCGACCACGAGGCCAGCGAGAATCAGGCCGTAGCTCATCACGCCGGGGGTGGCGACGGTGACGCCAATGGCAATCACCATGCCGACGATGCCGTAGCGGTTGCCGCCGCGCGAGGTGACGGGCGAGGACAGGCCACGCAGCGCCATGATGAAACAGATGGCCGCGACGAGGTAGCCGTAGGACGCGAGTTCCTGGGTCATTGTCGTACGCTCCGCCCTACTTCTTCGGCTTTTTCTTGAACATCGACAGCATTCGGTGCGTGACGATGAATCCACCGAAGATGTTCACCGCCGCCAGCGCCACGGCGAGAAATCCGAAAACCTGCGGCGCACCCAGGCCCTTGAGGCCCGCCGCCAGCAACGCGCCCACGATGATCACCGAGGAGACCGCGTTGGTCACGGCCATCAGCGGCGAATGCAACGCCGGCGTCACGCACCAGACCACGTAGTAGCCGATGAAACAGGCCAGCGCGAAAATCGTCAGCAGCGTGACGAACGGCATGTGACCGCCCGCGGCAGCAGGCGCCGCCGGGATGGCCGACGCCGCCGTGGCGGCCTGGTCGGCAAACGCCGCGAGGCTTTTGGCGAATTCCGCGGCCTGTTTGGCGAGTTCCGCCGCGCGACCGGCGAGATCGTCGTTCATGGATGTTCTCCGGAAAAAGCGCGTCAGCCGGCCGGGACCAGCGACGGATGCACGATGGCGCCATCGCGCGTGACCAGCGATCCCTTCACGACCTCGTCGGCGAGATCGATCTTCAGCAGCTTCGTCTCCTTGTCGACGAGCGGCGTGATGAAATGCACCAGGTTGGACGCGAACAGCTTGCTGGCGTCGGTCGCGATGCCGGCGGCCAGGTTGGCCGGCCCGACGATCTTCACGCCGTGATGGATCACGGTCTTGCCGCATTCCGACAGCGGGCAGTTGCCGCCCTCGGCGACCGCCATGTCGAGGATCACCGAGCCCGGCTTCATCGACTTCACCATGTCCTCGGTCACCAGCACCGGCGCCTTGCGGCCGGGGATCAGGGCAGTGGTGATCACGATGTCCTGGAGCTTGATGTGCTCGGCCACCAGGGCGGCCTGCTTGGCGCGGTATTCGGGCGACATTTCCTTGGCGTAGCCGGCCGCGGTCTCGGCGGCCCTGAACTCCTCGTCCTCGACGGCGACGAATTTAGCGCCCAGCGACTGAACCTGCTCGCGGGTGGCAGGACGCACGTCGGTCGCCGACACGATGGCACCGAGGCGCCGGGCCGTCGCGATCGCCTGCAATCCGGCGACGCCGACGCCCATGATGAAGGCGCGGGCGGGCGTCACGGTGCCGGCCGGCGTCATCATCTGCGGGAAGGCACGCCCGTAGGTGCCGGCGGCGTCGATCACCGCCTTGTAGCCGGCCAGATTGGCCTGCGAGCTGAGCACGTCCATCGACTGGGCGCGCGTGATGCGCGGGATCAGTTCGAGCGCGAAAGCCGTCACGTTCGCTGCCGCCAGCGCGTCGAGCAGCGCCTTGTCGGTGCGCGCCCGCAGCTGCGCGATCAGGCAGGTACCCGGTTTCAGCAGCGCGATCTCGTCGAGTTCGCCCTCGCCCGCCATCGTCGGCCGCTGCACCTTGAAGACGATGTCGGCCTCGGCGTAGGCGGCGGCCGCGTCGGCGGCGATGCTGGCACCGGCCGCGACATAGTCGGCGTCGGGGTAGGACGCGGCCACGCCGGCTCCGGTCTCGACGATCAAGTCGAAACCAAGGGCCTTCAGTTTCTTCACGCTATCGGGCGTGGCGGCGACACGGGTTTCGAGCGGCCGGCGCTCCCGGGGTACGGCGATTTTCATGATAAGGGGGTCCGTTCGACCGTCGTTGTTTCTTGCGGCCGCGCAACATGCCGTCGCGGAAGGGTTTTGCCAAGGTCCCAAGCGCCCACGAGGGGTCGGGCCGACGTGAACCGCCGGTCAGCGGCGACCGCCGCCCCGCGACCGCGGCCCCGCCCGATCGTCGGGCGTACGGGCCGGCCCTCTCGCTTCCGCGCTCGCCGCGGCGGCGGCGAAAACGCATGGGCGGAACGCGCGCGACGCCATCCCGACGGCGTCCGGACGCGATAGGATGTGTCCGAACAGATCGGGAGGACGCAATGAAGCGCAGACAGGCACTGGCGGTTCTGGGTGGCGCGCCGCTGGCGGCCTGGTCGGGTGCGGCGCGCGCGCAGGCGCCGGCATGGCCCGACCGGCCGGTGAAAATCGTCGTGCCGTTCGGCCCCGGCGGCTCCACGGACATCATGTCGCGGGTGATGGCGAAGTTCCTCGAGACCGCCACCGGCCAGCCCTTCGTGATCGAGAACAAGCCCGGCGCCACCGGCATGATCGGCACCACCCAGGTCAAGCACGCGCCGGCCGACGGCTACACGCTGCTGTTCGCCTCGAGCAGCACGATGGCGGCGAACCCGTGGCTCTACAAGACGATGACCTACGATCCGGAGGATTTCACCCAGGTCGCGGTCACCGGCACCACCGCCAATTTCATGCTGGTCAACAAGGACGCCCCCTACAAGACGGTGAAGGAGTTCGTGGCTTTCGCGAAGACCCGCAAGCCCGGCGAGCTGTTTTCGGGCTACGGCAACGCCAGTTCGCGGGTGCCCGCCGCCCTGTTCGAGCAGCACAGCGGCGTGAAGTTCGAGGAGGTCGCCTATCGCGACGCGCCGGCCTCGATCCAGGATCTCGCCGCCGGCCGCGTCCATGCCGTGTTCCCCGACCAGGTGGTGAGCGAGAGCTATGTCCGTTCCGGCATGGTCCGGGCGCTGGCGGTGACCTCGGCCCAGCGCTCGCCGCGCTATCCCGACGTCGAGGCGATCGCCGAGACCTTTCCCGGCTACGACATCGTCGCGTTCGGTGGCCTCGGGGTACGCAAGGAAACGCCGCCGGCGCTGAAGGTCCGCATCAACGCGCTGCTCAACGAATCGCTGAAGGACGCCGCCATCGCCGCCCGCTTCGCCGATCTCGGCATGGCCATTCCGACCCCGCCATGGGACATCGACACCTGCGTCGCCTTCGTGCGCCGCGAGCGCGAGGCGTGGGGGAAATACATCAAGCTCGCGAAGATCGAGCCGCAGTGACGCACCGCCGGGGTCAGTTGGGCGGATCGCGGCCGATGGCGATGGCGGCACCGCCGTGGCGCAAGGTGGTGCCGGCCCAGACATCGTAGACCGCCACCAGCGCCGAGGCGTAGTGGCGCAACCAGGTCAGCGGCGCTTCGGAGGGCGGCACGTCGGTGGCGGCGAGACCAAACGCCTCGATGCCATGCCGGCGGGCCAGCCAGACGGCGCGGCGGACGTGGAAATCCTGCGACACGATCACGAGTTTCGACTGCCCGAACACCGACCTG
>CAMDVZ010000368.1 GCA_945878895.1 Caenispirillum bisanense
TTGAGTTCCGTCACGTCCGCGACATCCAGTTGGGCCAGCTCGGACTGTCTGGCCCCGGTGTAGAGAGCGAGCACGGGCAGCCAGTAAGCCGCCTCGCCCCCGCCCCCGGCGGGACGAACACGGTCCACATAGATCGGCGACGCAAAGAGCCGGTTCAGATCGTCGAGCGCCCAGCCCTCCTGCCGGGATGCCGCAGGGCGCATCCTGGCGCGCACGACGAGGCCGGCCAGAGGATTGACGGCTATCCAGTCCCTTTCGACGCCCATGCCGAAGATAGCTCGGACGAGCCCCACCTTCTTGTCGAGGGTGGCCTTGGCAGCGTTCGGACTGGTCGCCACGAGATGGTCCACGAAAGCATGCCCGTGCTCTTTGCGCGTGTAGTCCGCGAGTGGCAGATCACCGTTGACGGCGATGAAGCGGTCGATCGCCAACCGGGCTTCCAGCGCCGTCTGGGAGCGCGCCGATCTCGCCCACACGCCGAATAGAGCCGAGAGCCGCGTAGGATCCGCCGCCCCCGCTTCGGCACGAAGCCGCGCCTCCAAGTCTCTCGCCCTGGCCGCTTTGCGCCCCGCGTCCGCAGCTTCGCCTTCCGATCTGTCTATGTAGCGCGCGAAGACGGCCGCCCGCAGATAGTCCCGGTCGGCCTTGCTCAGCGGCGGTGATGGCGGCACATCGAGCGCGTAGTGCTCAGGATCCCGGACAATCCACAGGTCGAGTTCACGGTCGATCTCGTCCGCGCGAAACCGCCTGTCGATGTATTTGTTGGGCCGGGTGAATTCGTCGGCCATTCGGTCAAGCGCGGCATCCCCATAGCGACGCCTGTCGCCCCGCAGAGCGTCATCGAGGCGAGAGGACCAATCGGCGTTGACGGGTCCCCACGCGACGATCGCCTGCTTGATGTCCCGCGTTCCGAGGGACTGGTTGATCTCGCGCTTTCCCATGACGGCACGAGCCACCGCCGGCACTCCGCGACGGTACCAGTAGATACCCGTCTTGGGGTGCCTGAAGAGCCCGACGTAGGGGTACGCCAAGGCCATAACCACAACCTCTTTTGTAGCACCGCTTGTAGCAATCGGCGCCTCAGAGGCTTAATATATAAGGACTTTTAACGATTTCAATGGGTTAAAGCTCCATGGCGTCCCCAGCGGGATTCGAACCCGCGTTACCGCCGTGAAAGGGCGGTGTCCTGGGCCTCTAGACGATGGGGACGTCGAGGGCCGGCGATGTGTAGCGGATCGGGTAAGGAAATCAAGCCGCTCGGCACCCTCACGATGTCGCGGGCGCGGCGTCCTCGATCTGGAACTTGACCTCGGTGCGCCCGTTCCAGCGGTCGATCCTGGCGGTGCCCGCGACATGGATCGACGGCGACGAGGGATCGGAAAGCAGGCGCCCCAGCGGTTTGTCCGCCGCGCGGAACGCGATCGCCGACACCCTGGCACCGCCAGCCGAGGTCAGGACGCAGCGGATATGGTCGGTGCCGACATGCCGCGACCATTGCGAGCGCACGCCGGACAGCGCGAAACGCGGTTCCGGATTGCCGATGCCGAACGGAGCGAGGCGCTCCAGCGCCGTCATCAGGTCCATCGTCAGCCCGCCGGGCGCCAGCGCGCCGTCCAGGTTGAGCACGTTGTCGGGACCGGACGCGCCGAGCTGGGCCGCCACGCGCGCGGTCAGGAAAGCGGCTAGCTCGCCGACGCGGCCTGCCTCCACCGTCAGGCCTGCCGCCATCGGATGGCCGCCGCCGTTGACCAGCAGGCCCGCCTGACGCGCGGCGATGACGATGGAGCCGAGATCGACGCCGCGCACCGAGCGGCCCGACCCCTTGCCAACGCCGTCGGCGACCCCGATCACGAACGCAGGCCGGCGATAGCGCTCGACCAGACGACTGGCAACGATGCCGATCACGCCCGGATGCCAGTCCTCGCCCACCGCGACGACAACCGGCGGCGGCTCCGCCGGACTTCCGATCTGAACCAGCGCCGCGTCCAGCACCAGTGCCTCGATGGCCCGACGATCGGCGTTGAAGGCATCCAGACGGGCCGCGATCGCCACGGCCTCGTGCGCGTCCTCGGTCGACAGCAGACGCGTGCCAAGGTCGGCCTGCCCCACCCGGCCGCCCGCGTTGACCCTTGGTCCCAGCAAGAAGCCGGCGTGGTAGGTGCCGGGCGCCTCCGTCAGACGCGCGACGTCGCCCAGCGCCATCAGGCCCGGATTGGCCCGCTCGCCCATCACCTTCAACCCCTGGCGCACGAACGCGCGGTTGACGCCGGTCAGGGGCACGACGTCGCACACGGTGCCCAGCGCCACGAGATCGAGCCATTGCCGCAGATCCGGTTCGGGCCGCGTGTCGTCGTACCAGCCCGTCACACGCAGCGCGCGATTGACGCCGACGGCGAGCAGGAACGACACACCCACGGCAGCCATCTGGCCGTGTGGGCTGTCCTCGTCGAGCCGGTTGGGATCGACCACCGCCAGCGCGCGCGGCAAGGCCGCCTCGCCGACGTGATGATCGACCACGATCACGTCGAGCCCGGCTTCGGCCGCCGTCGCCAGCGGCGCATGGGCCGTAACGCCGCAATCGACCGTGACGACAACCTTGACCCCCCTGGCCTGCAACGCCAGCAGCGCCGAGGCGTTGGGCCCGTACCCTTCGACGATGCGGTCCGGAATATAGGCCTCGATGCGGGCGCCGACGGCGCGAAAGAAGCGCAGCAGCAGCGCTGACGACGTCGCGCCATCGACGTCGTAGTCGCCGAACACCGCGATCGGTTCGCCGCCGCGCACGGCCGCGACCAGCCGCGCGATGGCGACGTCCATGTCCTTCAGATGGGAGGGGTCGGGCAGGAAGCGCCGCAAGGTAGGTTCGAGGAAATCGGGTGCGTCCTCGACACCCACGCCGCGAGCCGCGAGCAGCCGGGCGACGGCGTCCGGCAATCCGTGTCGCTGGACATGCGTCATCGCCAGCCGGTCGTCGGCCGGCCGCAGCACCCATCGCCTGCCCGACGCGGAGCTTTCGACGCCAAGAAACGCCGTTTCGTCAGCCATTCAACATCCAGCGCCGCCGTCGACCCGGCGCTCCCCAAAACAACGACGGCGCCCGAACCGGCGCCGTCGCAGTGTAACGCGACGGTCGCACGTCGCGGCGGTGGATAAGACCGGTCAGGCCCAGCCGGGCAGATCCGACTTGGCGTCGAAATTATGGGTTGCCTCGACGTACCGCACCGTGCCGCTCTTGGAGCGCATCACGAGCGAATGCGTGCTGGCCCCGCCGGGGAACCGCCGCACGCCCTTCAGCATCGAACCGCTGGTCACGCCGGTCGCGGCGAACATCACGTCGCCCTTGGCCAGTTCCAGCATCGAGTATTTGCGATTGAGGTCGGTGATGCCCAGCCGTCGGGCGCGGACACGCTCGTCGTCGTTGCGGAAAATCAGACGCCCCTGCATCTGGCCGCCGATGCAGCGAAGGGCCGCGGCGGCCAGCACGCCCTCCGGCGCGCCGCCGGATCCCATGTAGATGTCGACGCCGGAGTCCGGCTCCGACGTCGCGATGACACCCGACACGTCGCCGTCGCCGATCAGCATGATGCGCGCGCCCGCCTCGCGGACCCTCGCGATCAGCTCCGCGTGCCGCGGCCGGTCGAGAATGCAGACCACGAGATCGGCGACTAGGACGCTCTTGGCCCTGGCGAGATTCTTCAGATTCTCGATCGGCGCGGCGTCGATGTCGACCACGCCGTCGGGCAACCCGCCACCAACCGCCAGCTTGTCCATGTAGACGTCGGGCGCGTTGAGAAAGTTCCCCTGCTCGGCCATCGCGATGACCGCCAGAGCGTTCGGCCCACCTTTGGCCGTGATCGTCGTGCCTTCCAGCGGATCAAGCGCGATGTCGATCTTCGGCCCCTGGCCGCTCCCGACCTTCTCGCCGATGTAGAGCATCGGCGCCTCGTCGCGCTCGCCTTCGCCGATCACCACCGTGCCGTCGATACTGAGTCCGTTGAGCGCCTGGCGCATGGCGTCGACGGCGGCCTGGTCGGCGGCTTTCTCGTCGCCGCGGCCCATCAGCTTGGAGGCCGCGAGTGCGGCGGCTTCGGTGACGCGCACGGCCTCGAGCGCCAGATTGCGGTCCATCTTGATGTCGGTCATGGGGGCTTCCTCCTCGGGCGCGGCATTCGCCGTCGCCGGTTTCACGCGGGTTCGATTCGGATCAGGTTGGAGTGTTTCACGGTCGGCAGCATCGCGATCCGGGTCAGCGCGCGGCGCATCGCGGCTTCTTCCGTCTCGTGGGTTGTCAGCACGACCGGGACGGTGTCGTCGGGGCCCGGCGCCCTGCCCTGCTGCAACATCGACGCCAGCGACACGTCGACGTCGCGCAGGATGGCCGACACGTCGGCGATGACGCCGGGACGGTCCAGCACCATCAGGCGCAGATAGTAGGCGCCGCGATGCCCGTCGATCGGGGCCGAGGGCGTCGCGCGCAGCTTCGCGGTCGGCACCACGAAGGGCGGCACGCCGTGGCCGCGCGCCACGTCGATCAGGTCCGCGACCACGGCGCTGGCAGTCGGTCCAGCGCCCGCCCCTCTGCCCTGGAACATGGTCGAGCCGACGAAATCGCCTTCGACCACGACGGCGTTGAACACGCCGTCGACCTTGGCGATCGGCGCGTCGACCGGCACCAGACAGGGGTGCACACGCTGCTCGACGCCGTGCGCGGTCTCGCTCGCCACGCCGAGCAGCTTGATGCGGTGACCGAGTTCGTCGGCGAACCGGATATCCAGCGCGTCGACGCCGCGGATGCCCTCGACGTGGACG